>JAJFUL010000194.1 GCA_021372425.1 Spirochaetaceae bacterium | reverse complement strand
ATCGCCTCTTCGACCGAGGTCATAGACCAGATCATGACCTGGTGCATCTACCGCAAATATGTCTGCGCCCTCATCGTCCTGGATGGCGACAAAGTGCGGAAGCTCATAGAGTCCCGGGGCCTTTCGACTGCCAGGGAACTCTGCCAAGTCCTGCAGGAAGAATTTGTCCGGTTCAGGAGCAGCATATCTGCCCAGGAACTCAACAACTCATGGATACCGGTCACCTTCCAGATCCTGCCGGAGCCATTCAATGAGAACGATGGTACCATCAATTCGACATTGAAACTCGTCAGGTACAGGGTCGAGGAGCTTTACGGAGAACTGTTGGAATACTCTTATACGAAAGAAGGATCCTCAACCTTGAATCCCCGCAACCTGGCCACGCTGCAATCGCTCTTCAACTTGGAATAAAAGCCGGGCGCTACTCCTGTAGATGCACCGCGGCTGCCAGGGGTCGTCCTGGCAGAGCACCTTGTTCTTCCCGGGCAGGGTGCTGCCCGTGCCCAATGACAGGCCCCCTTTCTTTGCCCAAAACCTTTGAGGTATAGTCTTGCCATGGATAAAACCGTCAATTTCAACGATGTCCAGGCGCTTTCGATCGCCCTTGCCAAGATGGCGAGTGTTACCGATTCGCCTGGCGAGAAAGCTTTCCCCGGCTATCTGGCCTCCCTCGTCCTCCAGATTCCTTATTTCAAGGATCATCCAGGGAACATCGAAATGTTCCCCCTCCCCGGCGACGAAAAGGAGCGGAACAACCTGTTCGCTCTGGTACAGGGCAGCGGCCAGGCCTGCGTGGTGCTGACAGGCCACTATGACGTAGTTCAGACTTCCATGTATGGCTCCCTTGAGCCTTGGGCTTTCGATCCTGAAACACTGCTCAAAAAGATGGAGCAAATGTCCCAGGAAACAGGTGGCAAGGACCACTCACCCTCCCAGGACAGTCCTCTCGCCAAGCTCAGGGACGATCTCGAATCAGGCGAGTTTCTTCCCGGAAGAGGAATGCTGGATATGAAAAGCGGGCTTGCCGCAGGGATCTCGGTCCTGGCAAGGTTTTCCACGCCGTTGGAACGCGATGGCAACCTTCTTTTCGTCGCTGTCGCGGATGAGGAAGGTTCGAGCCGCGGAATGAAGGCCGCGGCCGCCATGTTGCCAGACTATCTGGCAAAGAGAGGCCTCGTTCCTTCTGTCATCATCAATCTCGATTCAGCCGTCGACCAGGAAAATGGTGAATCGGGCAGGGCTGTGTTCACCGGATCAGTCGGAAAGCTTCTTCCCTTTGCATATTTCATCGGAAAATGCTCCCATGCGGGCGCCCCCTTCGACGGCATAAACCCGGTGCTGGCGGCTTCGGAGTTCGCCAGAGAAATCGAATGCAACCCGGATTTTCTCCAGGAGCGGCAGTCCAGCCCCGGAGAAGAGCCACCACCGCCGACCATCCTCTAC
Organism: Spirochaetaceae bacterium; assembly: GCA_021372425.1. GTDB lineage: Bacteria > Spirochaetota > Spirochaetia > Treponematales > Rectinemataceae > JAFIHQ01. The sequence goes on along the minus strand of JAJFUL010000194.1, from coordinate 2,335 downwards.
TTCAGGGAATCCCGCCAAAGCTACGACGTGACGACCCCCTCGTCGGTCTTTTGCGCCATGAACATCCTGACGCACAGCAAGACGCCGGAAGAGGTCCTGGAACTGGTGAGCAAGGCTGCCACTGAAGCGATGAACAAGTCCATCTCCACGCTTCGCGAGAGAGCTTCCACCATGGCAAGGCGCGTCTCCGGCCATTTCTCGATCCCGGCGAAGACGCCGCTCGTACTCAGCTTTGCGGAACTAGCCTCCATGGCCGAGCGCACAAGTCCTGGCATCGTGGACAAGATCCGGGGCTATGCCAGGGGGAAATGCCCCGAGGATCAGGTACAGCAGACCCTGCTCGTGCTCAAGGAGCTGGTACCCTTCTCCAATATCGAAGGGCCGGCTGTAGTGACAGGCTTCGCGCCGCCCTACTATGCCCGTGCGGAGATAGACCAGGCCAGAAATCTGGATTTCATCACCATGCTGCGGGCTGAGCTTCTCGACTTTTCACAGGTTACAGGCAAAAGCATTCGTGTCAGACCCTACTTCCCCGGCATATCCGACATGAGCTTCCTTTCACCGGCAGATACGGCTGCCCAGCGCGCCTTCGTGCGCGAGCAATCAGCCATCCTCGATTCCAGTTCAACCGAGGAAACAAGGGTTTCGATAGGATGCCCTGTCATCAATGCCGGCCCATGGGGCCGCGATTATCACCAGATGGGCGAGCGGATAAACATGGAATATGGTTTCAAGGAACTGCCGGAGCTTTTGTGGCGCCTCGTCGTCGCATCGCTCAGGCAGGCCATGAGCCGGAGCTCCCAAGCATGACGGTGGACAGGCCGACCTTCATTTTCGATTTTGGGAAAGTCCTCACACTGAACCCGAATCAGGCAATAGTCGATTCCATGGCGCATCTCCTCGGCGCCCCCATGGCGGAATACAGGAAAGCCTATACGGAGCATCGGGGCGAATATGATCGCGGGACGCTTTCTTCGGTCGACTACTGGGGTCTGGTAGCAGGCGATTTCGGCAAAAGACTGGCCAGTGCCGATGTGGAAGCCCTTGTAAAGCTGGACCTCGAAAGCTGGTTTTCGACCAACCATGAGACAATCAGCCTTGTCCGGGAGCTAAAAACACAAGGCTACAAGTTGTTTCTCCTTTCCAACATGAATTTTGCCGGCAAGGAACGTTTCTTCAGCCATAATGAGTGGGATGTGTATTTCGATGATGTCATCCTTTCCTGCGACCTTGGCCTCATAAAGCCTGAACCTGCCATCTATCAGCATTGTCTTGCGAGGACGGGTGCCAGAGCCGAAGACTGTATCTTTATCGACGACACGCCGGCAAACGTGAGAGCTGCCCAAAACCTCGGCATGTGTGGTATCGTATTCAAGGACTGCAAAGGCCTGAGGTCGCAGCTGAAAGACCAGCTCGATTCCTGGAGTGTACAATGATGTATGTCATTTCCCTTGGAGGCTCGATCGTTTCGCCGCCTTCCGGCCCCGATGTCGCTTTCCTCGCTGATTTCAGGCGGCGACTGGCCGCGTGGCTCGCGCTGAATACTGAAAGACGCGTGATCCTGGTCATTGGCGGTGGCGAGCCGGCGCGCAGCTATCAGGCGGCCTACCGGGGGGTCCTGGCAAGGCTCGCCGCGGACGCCGATGCAGACGGCAGCGCAGACGCGGACGGCAGGGCGGCAGCCGAAAGCAGCGCTGCCCCTGAAGCCGAATCCGACAAGGCCATGGACTGGATCGGCATCGCGGCCACGCGGCTCAACGCCCAGCTCGTGAAGCAAATCCTGGGCCCGCTGTGCACGGATGATGTCGTCACCGACCCCTCCAGTCCAATCGATTTTTCAGGCAAAGTCCTCGTGGCATCGGGCTGGAAGCCCGGTTTTTCGACCGACTTCGATGCAGTCTATCTGGCCGAGCGCTTTGGTGCAAAAATGGTGCTCAATCTGTCGAACATCGCGAAAGTCTATACAGCCGATCCTCGGCTTCATCCGGAAGCTACCCCGATCGATTCGATAAGCTGGAAAGATTTCCGGACGCTCGTCGGTTCGACATGGAGTCCGGGAGCCAATTTACCTTTCGATCCAATCGCTTCCGCCCGCGCCGAATCAGCAGGAATTCCGGTGCTGTGCGCAGCAGGACGGGACCTGGACAACCTGTTCAGGATCCTTGATGGAAAAGCGTTTTCTGGTACCCTGATTGGCGCCAGGCAATAGGCAGCAACTGCCTGTTGTAGGGGGATAGGAGAAATGGAGAAAAATGGTTCCTCGAGCCTGGATGACATTCGGCAGAAAGCGCTCGATGTGATCACCTCGGCATTTGCCCAGGATCGGATCACTATT
>JAJFUL010000185.1 GCA_021372425.1 Spirochaetaceae bacterium | reverse complement strand
GAACAACCAAGGCCTTGGCAACTTGGTCCAGGATGACTATCACCACACTCAGGATGAATGGAGTCAGTATTTTCTTAAGGTGGGGCTTCTCGGCAAGCCCCTCGCCAATGACTGTCTTATCTTCGTTTTGCATCATACGCTCCGCCAGATCAAGCCCGGGTTCTCTCAGAGCCCGGTCGGAATATCGATGAACACGGTCTCTATGCCTGTTTCCTGCGTCAGTTTCCTGGCGACAGCCTTGACTCCCCAGACTTCAGTTGCGTAATGCCCTGCGGCTATGAAATTGAGCTTGTTTTCGAGCAGGTAGTGATACATGGTGTGTGAGGATTCCCCGGTTATGTAGAGATCGATGTCCTGGCCGAAAGCCTCTGCTGCTTCCGATGCGGCACCGCCGGATACGATGGCCACGGTCCGGATTTTTTCCTTTCCTGGCGCAATGACCGACAGAGGCTGGGAATTGTCGGGCAGTATACGCTTCACAATCTCCGGGATCGTTGCCGGCTTTTCCAACACGCCTGAGACGCCGATTGCGACACCATGGTAGACACCATAAGGCTGCCGCTCCTTCAGCGCGAGAAGGTCGGCCAGAACGGCATTGTTGCCGACGACGGGATTCATGTCGAGGGGGAGATGGCAGCCATACAGGGCAAGGTCATTGTCGATGAGCATCCGGACGCGTTCGAGCAGGATGCCATCGATGCGCAGCGGCTTGCCCCAGAAAAGACCATGGTGGACAAAGAGCAAGTCAGCCTTTTGCTCTTTTGCCCTTCGTATCGATTCAAGACATGCGTCGACGGCAAAGGCCACTTTCCTGATTTCTCCGCCCGAACGCCCAACCTGTATCCCGTTCAGGGAATCATCGATTGCCATCATGTCCTGGATCGCCAGGAATGACCTGCACCATGAGTCGAATTGTCGGATATCCATGAAACTGAGTATAAAATAAAAGAGCCTTTCAGGGAAGGAGGCTAACCCTGGAAGGCTCAAGACAGCAACGCTGTCACAAAAAGGAAATCAATGCCGTTTCGCCACCGGCAGATTACCTACTGATTGGCTACCAAGATATCCAATACCGTATGGTCCTGTCAAGTGAAGACGATTGCAATTTAATGAAATTTAATGACTTTTTCGCAATACCGTTATATTTTCGTACCACTTCGCGGCAAATGGAAATAATTGCACCCGCGACAAAACTGCAATATCGTTGGGCGAAGACCGGCAATTGAATCGATCCTGCGATCACCCGGCTGCGATCTTGCCTGCACAATGAGGCCGGAGCTTGCAGATTCCTCGCCAGCTTTGGACGATTGCCTTCGCTGTGAATGCGGCATATAGTTACAGGCATAAACAGGGGCTTTCAGATGATTTATTGGAATGCGGGACTTGCAGAGAGACTTGCCTGCTCGGAAGAGGAAAAGGCAACGCTGCCTTTCCTGATAAGAGATCTGCTGGCAATCGCTTCAAAAGTGCAGCAGGAAGGCGTTCAGTCTGTCCAGAATGAAAGCCTGGTCGTTAAGAACGACCTGCTTTCCTTCGGGTTCCGCCTGCTTTCGGAAGGATTGGCCGTCGAAGCTTTCGAGGAAATCCTGGCAATTTTCCTAATTACAGGCAGCAAATCAGGTTTCGAATTCCTGAAGCAATGTATCTTTGCGGAAACCTTGCTGTCGATTGCATCCGGCGACGCGATCGATGTGACATTGCGCAAGCTGGCGCCGTACTGCGGCGTGGAAAAAGCTTCCAGCCTGCTCGCGATCCTGGAAGAAGAAAACCTGCCAAGGCAATCATGATACTCAATACGGTCAGCAGAATTTATGATGACCTCGTTCCCTGCAGGGTGGACTTGTCCAACCGCGACATTGCCGCGTTGCTCGAAACCGCCAAGCGCTTCGTCTATGTCATCGGGCAGAGCAGGGAAGGTGATAAGAACGCGCTTCCTTTCGCCATAAAAGAGGAAAAACGAAAATCTCTCAAGTTTGCATACTCGCTTATAATGGCATCGACATCGCCCGCCTATATCAGACGGGCATTCCGAATTGCAGGCCTCACCTCCACCACTGAACCGGAAACCATGTGTGAAATCGAAATGCTGATCACCGGTACGGAGCTTTCGCTGAAGAATGTGCATCCAATTGTAATCATGCAGACTATGACAGCATTTCTCGGGTTTTCTGTCTATGACGAAGCGTCAGCGTGGCTGCTCGAACATTTCTCCAAGAAGACCCAATCCGAAGAACTCATCATTCCAGGCGATCTGCCGGAAATCCTGCTCAATGGCGAGAAAAGCAATGGCGAAATAGCCCATGCCGTGCGGATTGCCGGCCCCGAACTCGCGGCTGCGACCTTTGCAGGCTGTCCGGAGGAAGTCATCGAATTCATCAAGTCAATCTGCTTTGATCAATTGGGATCCATTCTGCTGGATGATGGAATCAAGGCTGCAAGAAGCCGCCTTTCGTCCGACGAGATCTCGGATGCACAGAATGCTTTCTATGAACTGCTTGAATCATTCAACGCGAACATTAGCAACACGAAGATGGTCATGCAAAACGCAGAACCGGAAAAGAAACAAACCGTCGATGAGTCCCTCGTTTCCGACGTCAGCAATCTCATTCTCGAACTCGACGAGAAAGTCCTCAAATCGGCCCTTTCTGGCCTCGACCCGAAAATAATAGCTTCACTCATCCAGGTGATGCAGCCGATGGCGCACGATCGTATTTTCTCCACGATTGCATCCGGTCGCGAGAAGAAAGTTCTCGACGTGATCGAGTCCTCGGCCCCTCTCAATCAGGTGGAACTCACCAGGAATGCGCAACTATTCGCGCAGAAGATCCTTTCGACAGTCTCGCCGCACAGCAAATCAGTCCAGAAGCCGCTGGTGCTGCCGACAAAGGTTCGTCAGCTCCTAAGTTCCATCCTCGGCAGGGAATAGTTTCCTTTTCGTCCAGGCAACCAACACAAAGGCGAAACGACCC
>JAJFUL010000149.1 GCA_021372425.1 Spirochaetaceae bacterium | reverse complement strand
CAAAGAAACAGATATTTCTCATCTTCTACATTGCACTGTTCATCCTTGTCGCACGGATGTTCTATCCCTACCTGACGCCACTGCTCTGGTCCGGCCTCATCTACAGCATGACCAAGTCACTTTTCGAGCGCTGCGTCGCGCATATCAAGCCGGGACGCAAGCCGAGCGGCAACCACAGCTTCGGCAGAAGCCTGCTTGCCGGCATCTTTGCCATACTTGGCATTGTCCTGATCGCCTTCCCGATTGGCTACCTCATCGTTGCCCTCCTGCGCCAGCTACTCGACGTAATAGGCTCGATCAGCCGCGAAGTCGAGGCCAATCCCGATACTTTTTCCCTCAAGCCGGACAGTCCGATCGGAGGCTTCATTTACCGACTTTCACAGGGAACCATCGACCTGGGCAGGATCGATCTCATCAAGGAAATCAAGGCATTCCTTTCTTCCAGCTCCGAAAGCATCATCAGCTATTCGGGCACCGTTATCAAGAATTTTGCAAACATGGTGATAAACCTTGCCTTCATGCTCTTCTCGCTGTTTTTTCTCTATCTGGACGGCAAACAGCTTATGGAGCTTGTCGTATCCGCGATTCCACTCAAAAAGAGTGTAACGACGATGTTTATAACGAAGATCAGAGAGTCCAGCCATCAGCTCATAAGTGGTTATTTCCTGGTCGCGCTGTACCAGGGCACCGCCATGTTCCTGATATCGCTCGCCTTTGGTCTGGACCACAACTTGGTCATTGGGGCTCTCACGGCCGTCACTTCCTTCGTCCCGATGATAGGATCGGGCTTGGTGTGGCTTCCGCTTTCAATCTATGTTGCAGTTAACGACAGCCTGGTCAAAGGCATCGTATTCCTGGTCGTTTCGGCGTTTTTCGTTTCAGTGGTGGACAACTTCCTGAGGTCGAAGATCATCGGGGATAAACTGAGCATTCATCCGCTGTTGATCTTCTTCGCCATCCTGGGCGGCATCAAGCTTTTTGGCTTCAATGGGCTGATCCTTGGGCCTCTCATCCTCATCGTTTTCCTCTCGGCCATTTCCCTGTACGATGCTTTCGACGAGGAGTCTGAAGCAGAACCCGAGAGCTAGGCTTAAGGGCTGCGCCTTCCAGTCAAGATGCGGCGGGGCCACCCTCTATCGTCCCTTCAAGAGGCTGCAGGCCCGGGAGTCTGGATGCAAGCTCGGAATAATAGCAATCCGCAATGGCGACACCACCAGCCGAATGCCCTATGCCGCACTCCGGCTTGCTTTCGTTGTGATAATCCGAGCCTGCAGTAATCAGGAAGTCGCGCTGCCTGCCCATTTTTTCCAGAATCCTGCATTGTCCGAGTTTGGCGCCTGAGTGATATGCTTCAATGCCATCGATTCCTGACTCCTTCCACTCGTCCATAAGTTCCGAAAGCCTTGTCTTGCTGACAAAAAGCGAGTAAGGATGCGCAACAACAGCGACGCCGCCAGCGCCTTTTATGAGTCCGATCGCGCTGTCCAGATCGAGGCAGTCTTTTGGAAGATAGAAAGGCTTGCCCTTGGCAAGGAAACGATCGAAGGCTTCCTGACGCGTTCTCACCACTCTATTGCGCACAAGCGCATCGGCGATGTGTGGCCTCCCGATGCGGCTGGTCCCTGCCTGGGCCTTTATCTCAGCCATATCGATCTGAATTCCGGATTCGTGGAACAGCCTGATGATTCTCTCGTTTCTCTCCTGCCTAACCTCCGCAAGGCTTTCGAGTTCTTTTAGAAGCCGATCGTTCCGGTAGTCGATTCCCAGGCCGAGGAGATGGAACTCGCCAGGGTTGAATTCAATCTCGATCTCAAGCCCTGGCACGAACCTCAGACCGCATGCCCGGGCTGCACTTTCAGCTTCCTCAACGCCGTCCACGGTGTCATGGTCGGTCAAGGCCAGCGCCTTGATTCCCTTGCGCCCGGCCAAGGCGACAAGATTGGCCGGCGAAAGTGCGCCGTCCGAGGCTCTGGAATGTGTGTGGAGATCAATCATGGCTGGCTGTCCCGCCCCGCATGGCTTTGCCAATCTGTCCCCGGCTGTCGAATCCTTTGAGACTGATGGGTTTTGCCAACCTCAGTTGCACGGTATCCATGAAGTCGATTATCGAGCTGGCCGAAATCGGCTTTGCCTCATCACTGACGCAAGGGCGGGCAATGGTATAAAAATCAACGGCATCGATCGCGGCGCCGCAGGCTATCATCGCATTGAGCCGGTCTGCATAAGCCTCTGCTTCAGCCTGCCCCGGAAAATTCTCACCAAGGGCGCAAAGCATAGTCTGGATGACGACCGGCTCTTTGCGCGAAAAGTCCGAGATCGCCTCGCACATCCCCGGCAGCGAGAATTCTGAACCCGACATCAGGGCAAACCATTCCGGCGTTCCCGCATCCAGCTTCGCCCATATCGAGAGTCCTGCATTCCTTTGCCAGGTGTGCAGCAAATCCACTATTCCCGGATCCAGAAAACCTGTCGAATTCGTAATAAGCACAAGTTTTGCCTTCAGCGCCTCCGGATATTTCATCCTGGCCTGAGAGCATATTTCCAATACCTCCCCGAGCCAGGGGGAAAGCGTCGGTTCTCCGTTGCCTGATATGCATATATCGCGCAGTGGAAGCTGAACTGCCCCAGGTTCTTCCCTGTCGTGGTGGAAAAACTGCTCCATCTGGGCTTCGAGTTTCTCCGGCGAGAATTCGACAGTGCTGCTGAACGGCAGGACTTCGCAATAGGGACAATTGAAACTACATGTTTTTGAATCGGGGAAAAGGTTGATCCCGAGAGACAGCCCGCCCGAGCGCCTTGCTATGACAGGATAGATGAGACTGGAATTTCCTTCACCGCGGCTATGGCGGGACACATCGGAACCTTTGGTCATTGGTTCTACATAGTAGCCGCAACTTTGATACGGCGCAATGATGTTATACCTATTGAAAAATTCCCGGAAACAGAACACCATAGGCGGAATTTTAGAACGCGCCTTGCGCACAGGAGAAGCAGATGACACCAGAGACTCACGTATACATGATTCTGCACCCCAACCACTCCCTGATCGCATCACAGCTCCCACCGGACCTGTTTGCCAAACATTATGTACAGGGTTCTTCCCGGTATTTCGAAGGAAGGCTCATATTCGTCGAGCTCGATCCCGAATGGCGCAACCCTTTCTTCGATTTCGACACAGCTCTTGCAGGCCTCGTGCCCCATCCGGACGGCAGGCCCAAAGCGACAAAATTCATCAAGAGTTACCGAGTCCTCGAGCATGTGGACCTTTCCGCGCTCGGCAAGCTCTATTTCTGCAATTCGACGGGGGATTATGTCACTCTGGACTCATCAGGAAGCCAGCCTTCCGTGCGCGGCGACGAGATCAGAATCCTGGTTGAGATCAACCCTGTCCGCTTCATGGTCCTGACAAAATACGACCTAAACCAGTTCGCGACTTTCATAACCGATCCGAGGAACTCGAAGGGTGCCCCGTCGATGTTTTTCACGCAGCTAGAGTTTTCCATCGATGACTTTATGGAGGATTTCGACGAAAATCCCTTCCTCACAAGCTTCGTCCCCGGCATCCATCCTGCCAAGCTCCACGAATCGATACTCGAGCTGAAGAACACGCGCGGCAAGCAAGTCAAGGGTATTTCACTGGATTGCCCCATCGATAAGATCTCATACAAAATGTTGAGGCACGGTTTCATGTTTGCCAAAGGCGGGGAGACGAAATTTTATCCCCTGCTCGATGCGGAAGAAATCGAAAGGACCAATTACAAATTCTGGAAGGCGATGTAGGCCGGATGTCGACTTCTCTGACAAAAAGAGGCCCTCCGGAAGTTGCGCAACTTCCGGAGGGCCTCTTTTTTACTGACACAGCAACTTAATAGCGTTTTTTCGCGAGAACAAGACCGTCTTAGCGGACTATTCTCGCGATTTGTGTGTGCTGTCTTGTTGCCGGCTCAGTAAACTTCGCTTTCAGTAGCCGTAAATGACAGCATACTTGGCATCCAGATACCCGGCATAATAGCGCGGCGAAAGACCTTCGCCCGTGGCCTTGCTGAGAAGCTCGCCCGGCTTGTAGAAAGAGCCGTGGCAATGGACATTCTTTCTCAGCCATGCAAGCGGGACCGCCGTCTTCCCTGCCGAAAGTTGTGACTCCAGGCCAGGAATGTCTATCTGCATCTGGTGCCAGAACTGAGCGGCATACAGGTTGCCGAGGGCATAGCTCGGGAAATAGCCAAACGAGCCCATCGACCAGTGGATGTCCTGGAGGCAGCCGGAGGCGTTGTTGGGCACTTCGAGGCCAAGCAGATCCTTCATTTTTGCATTCCACGCTTCCGGAATGTCTTGGACCGAGAGCACGCCACTCATGATGGCGGACTCGAGCTCGAATCTGGCGATGATGTGGAGCCCATAGGTGACTTCGTCTGCCTCTGTGCGGATCAGACTCGGCTCGACCCTGTTGATGGCTTTGATGAATGCATCCAGGCTTACATCATCCAGCGTGCCACCCGCCAATTCTCGGATTTTTCCAAAATGCGTTTCCCAGAAAGATTTCGACCGGCCGATCATGTTCTCCCACATGCGCGAC
>JAJFUL010000142.1 GCA_021372425.1 Spirochaetaceae bacterium | reverse complement strand
GTGCAGCATTGGACGGCCCGCGAGGGCGAACTGCCCAAGGCTGTCGCCTCCGCGCTTCCGACTAGGCTTTATGGCTGCGATTCCTGTCTGGAAAGCTGCCCCTATTTCAAGCCTGACCCTGAAGCACATTCGGAGCATGGCCACCTCGGGCCAGCTTTGCCGGCTGACTTCTTCCTGAATTCCTCTGCCGAGGAGATAAAAAGGAATTTGCGGGGAACTGCGCTGGACATGGCCTGGATGTCGATCGGCGCCTTCCGCAGGAACGCCCGGCTTGCCGAAAAACGGCCAGCTATGATCGATAGGGCTGATTCTGTATAATGGCTCAATGGCCATGACCATAGAAATAATGAAAGAGAGGTCGCGCATTGTAACGCGCACCCGCGAATTCTTTCTGGCGCGGGATTATCTTGAAACCGATACGCCTGCGCTCGCTCCCTCGCTGATTCCCGAATCCAGTCTTGAGGTTTTCGAAACAAAGTTTGTCCATCCCTACCAGAAGGGCTTTCCCCTGTATCTGATACCTTCGCCCGAAGTATGGATGAAACGGGTCATCGCTGAAACCGGGCAAAACGTCTTCCAGCTCTGCAAAGCATTCAGGAATGCGGAATCCATCGGCCGGATTCATAATCCCGAATTTACCATGCTCGAATATTATACGGTTGGAGCGAACAGCCGGGACAACATCGAATTGACCGAAGAGCTCTTTTCCGCACTTTCTGGCGAGGAAACGCCGCAGCAAGCACGGCCTCCCTTCGCCCGAATGACCATGGCCGAGGCTTTCAGGGAATTTGCAGGCCTGGATCTTGACGCGCTGCATGAAATTCCTGCGATGCGCGACGCCCTGGCCTCAAAAGCTCTTCTTGCACCAGCAGAAGCCCCCTGGGAGGACTTGTTCAACATCCTTTTCCTCTCATGTGTGGAACCGGAACTTCCTGCGGACCGTCCGCTCGTGCTCGACGAATACCCGAAGGAGATCGTGTGCCTGGCGAGAGATATTCCCGGTCGTCCTTGCAAGGAGCGCTGGGAACTTTATGTTTCGGGCATGGAGATTGCCAACTGCTTTGCCGAGATGGCGACTCAGGATGCGGTAGCCACCTACTTCGTTTCGCAGGAGGAAAAGAAGCGTGGCGCCCTTGTGCCACACAACGTCGACCATTCGTATCCGGAGATTTTTGCCGCCTTCCCGGCTTGTTCCGGCGTCGCCATTGGCTTCGACCGGCTCTGCATGGCGCTGCTGGGCTGCAAGAGCATCGATGAAGTGCTCTATTTCCCCTTTACTGCTTTCGTAGGCGCAGACACAAGACTCTAGGCAGGCCCGCGGGAGGTCTCCACCTTTACATTCCGCCCTATTTTATACTAGGATAACGTATTCGTTGTGGATGCCCCCAGGGGTCTTCAGCCAGTGCATTTTCATTGCCGCGATTTTTCAATGGCAGGCAATCAAAGGAATTTATTATGGTTCGTGGTGGAGAAATCAATATTGGAACATGTTTGCTCATCAATGGCAATCCGCACATCGTCGTGGAGCGTGAATTTGTAAGCCCGGGCAAAGGTTCGGCGTTCGCCCGCGTCAAGGCGAAAAACCTGAAGAACGGAAACGTCATTACGCAGACGATCAAGACGGCCGATTATGTCGAGGATGCCCAGGTCGAGCTCGTCGATTGCCAATACCAGTATTCAGATGGCGAGAATTTCATGTTCATGAACAACGAGACCTATGAGCAGTTTGGTGTTCCCATCTCGGTCCACGAAGACAAGACTCCTTATCTCAAGGACGGAGAGACCTACACCCTGGTTATGTGGGAAAACGAGCCGATCGACATCAAGATTCCTTACAAGATGATATTCACCGTCGTGGAAAGCGAAAATTATGTGCGCGGCGACACGGTCTCCGGAGCTACAAAGCCGGTGACCACTGAAACCGGCCTCGTTGTCCGGGTTCCCCTGTTCATCAAGCAGGGCGAGAAGATCCTCATCAATACTGAAACGAACGATTACGTTGAAAGAGTGAATGACTGAAACTAAGGGGCTCGTCAACAAGACTGTCGATTTCCAGTACAAGGGGAAGCGACTTGCTTTTGAACTGAGCCATGCTCTTTTTTCGTCCTTCGCGATTGATGCCGGAACCAGGCTCCTGCTCAAGGAAACAGCGCACGACCCTGTCATTGGCAAGGCCAGCCTGATTCTTGATGCGGGTTGTGGGGCCGGCATCATAGGCATTTCGCTGGCGGCGGCAAACCCAGGTGTCCTCGTCGTCATGCAGGACCGGGATACGCTTGCCTGCGAGTTCAGCCTGAACAATTGCCGGAAAAACGGCATACCCGCGGCCCTCTATTCCCTTGACGGGACAATCCGTGAAAGTGACATCGAATCTGGCATGTCTGCATCCGGACGCGCTATAATCAGGCCCGGGCTTCTGGCCGAGGACGACCCTATTTCAGGCTACGATGCGGTCCTTTCAAATGTGCCTGCAAAGGCCGGTCCCAAAATCCTGGCCGCTTTTTTCGACGCCTGCGAGAAGAGCTTGCTGAGGCCTTGCGGCAGGCTTGCTTTCGTGATCGTCAACAGCCTCATCGATGTCGCGGAATCCTGGTGCCTGGCGACTTCAATGCAACTGATCGGCAGGACTACTGCCAAAAGCCACACTGTATTCATCCTCGAAAAAAGTGGCCCTACGGGGATTCCGGCCGAAACCGCTGCATCGACGCCAGGCCTATTGCCGGCTGCGGAAGTTGTCAGAGCCGTGCAAAAGCCTTTCGACAGCTACTCGGGGGAAATCGACGCCTATATACGCTCTACTGCATGGCGTCCTTTGGGACGTTATGCGGCAGAGGTTGACGGATTCTGGGGGCTTGCCGAATTTGATACGGCAAGTTATTCGACAGATATTGCGATTGAAGCACTTGAAAGCGCAACATCGGGCCTTCTCGTGAGGGAATTTCTGGTCGCTGAACCCGGCATCGGACTCGCGGCGCTCTGGGCTGCCAAGGCTCTGGGGCCTTCGGGAATCGTGGCCATCTCGCGCAACTTGCTTTCGCTTTTGGCTACCAGCCGCAACCTGGCAAAGCTGGAAGAGCCGCGCCCGCGCCTTTTTCCCTGTGCGGCAACCGAAATCGACCGCATTCCCGGCGCCTCCATCGATTGTGCACTGTGGTTTTGCGATGAAGTTCCTGAATATAATTACATGACTCCGACCTTGTCCTTCCTGCAAAGGGTGACAAAGAAGGGCGCAGCCATAGTAGTGGTAGGAAGCACCGTCGCCGTAAGTCGGTTCGAACGGGCGAGGCCGAAAGGCTTGCAGCGAGTCTCGGTGAAGAAGCGAAAAGGCTTCTCTGCGCTTACGCTTGCAAAGATCGACTAATATCATAAAAATTCAGAAAATTTGTAACTAATTTCAATTTTTGAAACCGAATATCACTAATCGAAATTTTCTTGCCAAAAAATGAAAGCCATTGTACAAATAAAGAGCGGGTTGATCAGGAGGGTACATGGCTTCCTTCGAATTCTCTCATAAGGGATTGCAGGCCTGGGTAAACGAAGTTGCCGATCTTTGCAGACCGGAATCGGTCGTTGTCTATGGTGATTCCAGAGAGGAATATAATTTCCTCTGCGAACAGCTGGTTTCCGCCGGGACCTTCAAGCGCCTTTCGAGCAGTCTCAGGCCCGGTAGTTTCATTGCCAATTCCGACCCCGCCGATACCGCCCGTGTGGAAGAAAAAACCTTCATCTGCAGCCAAAAAGCCGTCGACGCGGGACCAACCAACAACTGGATCGATCCCAATGTGATGAAGGCGCGCCTCGAGCCGCTTTTCAGGGGATCTATGCGTGGCAGGACCATGTATGTCGTTCCTTTCCTGATGGGGCCTGAAGGCAGCCCATTTTCGCGCATCGGCGTGGAACTGACGGATTCGGCCTATGTCGTTCTCAATATGTCGATCATCGCGAGGACAGGTGCTCAGGCGATGAATGCCCTCGGTACAGACAGCGATTTTGTCCGTTGTCTCCATTCCTGCGGCCGCAAAGCCAATTCGGGTGATTCAGGCGCCCAGACCTGGCCCTGTGACCCTGAACGAATGGCCATTGCGCATTTTCCCGAGGAACGGTTAGTCTGGTCCTATGGCTCGGGCTATGGCGGCAATGCTCTCCTCAACAAGAAATGCTTTGCTTTGCGTGTAGCCTCCTGCATCGCGCGCGATGAAGGATGGCTTGCCGAGCACATGATGATTCTCAGCATCACCAATCCGCAGGGACGAAAGAAATATTTCACAGGGGCCTTTCCCTCATCCTGCGGAAAAACCAATCTGGCGATGCTCAAGTCGTCGTTTCCCGGTTGGGAAGTGAAGACTGTCGGCGATGATATTGCATGGATGCATTTTGGCGCCGATGGCCGGCTGTACGCCATCAATCCCGAAGCGGGTTTTTTCGGTGTCGCCCCAAACACTTCGGTCAAGAGTAATCCGAATGCGATGCGAGCCCTTGCCTGCAACACCATCTTCACCAATTGCGCACTTACCCCGGATGGAGATGTCTGGTGGGAGGGCATAGGCCGGGAAGCCCCTGATGGGACACTCGACTGGCGGGAGCAACGCCGTTCCAAGCCCGATCGCGAATGCGGCGATGCTGCCGCTTCATCAGCCCAAGCTCCGCTGTCCCATCCCAATGCACGCTTCACTTCGCCTGCGGCCAACTGCCCTTCGATGGACGAGGAGTGGGAAAATCCCAATGGCGTACCCATCTCAGCTATCCTGTTCGGCGGCCGCCGTTCGACTACGATCCCCCTTGTCTGTGAGGCGAGGAACTGGACTCATGGCGTCTTCATCGGAGCGAATCTTTCGAGCGAAACAACAGCCGCTGCCGCTGGCCAGGTTGGGCGACTCAGGCGCGATCCCTTCGCGATGTTTCCGTTCTGCGGCTATAATATCGGCGACTATTTCTCGCATTGGCTTTCATTGGGCCAGAACCCTGCACATGTCCTCCCCAGAATCTACCAAGTGAACTGGTTCAGGAAAAATCCGCAGGGCCAGTATCTATGGCCTGGGTATTCGGATAATATGCGTGTTCTCAAGTGGATATTCGAGCGTTGCGACAATGAACACAAAGTTGTGGAGACACCCCTGGGCGGACTTCCGGAAAAAGAGGCAATCGACACGAAGGGATTGTCGATTTCTGCTGAAAACCTCGGGGATTTGCTCACCGTTCGGAAGGAAGACCTGCAGACCGAGATATCCTCGATCAGGATTCATCTCCAAAGGCTTGGCGGGCGTGTCCCCGCAAGTCTGTTCCGTGAACTGGCGACGATGGAAGAAAAATATTCCGGTCTTTAATTTTCGCGATGGCCGACATAACCGGCTTTTAACGTCTTATTGCCGTTTGTCCGGGAAATCAATAAATTATCAACATGAAAAAGTGGGAAAAAATTATTCTGGATTCACGGACGCCGGATGAATATGTCGAAAACTCTCTCAAGTCAAAGTTGAAGCCCCCGGAAAAAGCAAGGCTGGCCTTGTCATGGATGGATGCGACTGGCTTTACAAAGACAGACATCCTCTATGCCCGCAACCGCAACCCTTATTGGAAGAAGAAAAAGATGGAAGGGGCAGAAGAAAGAACCAGCCGCAGGCTTGCGATGCACGACTATTCAAAGGGCAAGTCCGTCAACTGGACTCCGAAACGCCTGGAGGAATTTCTCGAACTCAATCGGAAAGATGCTTCGGGCAGATATTTGTACCGTGACTGGGAGCTTGCCGATCATTTCAACACGACAATTCCCTCGATCCAATATATGCGCCGCAAGTACATCAAGGTGCGTTCGCTTCTCGGCCCCCGTGCGAGAAAGGAAAAAGTGCTCTCCTATATGGGCTGTTCCGAGCTTGTCCTTTTGAACGGCGGGCCCGCCAGACAGTAATGGCAGCCTTCATGCCGGGTACCCGTCTTCTTTCCCTGAAACCATGTCGGTTGTCTGCCGATAGATTGCATGCTCGACGGAGATGAAGCCCGGATCATCCTTCACTATGGCAAATGCATCGGAGCGCGCGGCTTTCAGAAGTTCGAAATCCCTCAAGGGGTTCGCAACACGGAGCTGGAAAGGCCCTGACTGGGCCGTGCCAAGCAGTTCGCCAGGGCCGCGCAGTTTGAGATCCTCTTCGGCGAGGGCAAAGCCGTCATTTGTGGAATAGAGTATCCTGAGCCGCTGGATGGCATCGGCAGTGATGTTCTCCGAATAGACGAGGAAGCAATAACTTTGGCTTGTCCCCCTGCCAATCCTGCCGCGCAGCTGATGCAGTGCCGAAAGGCCAAACCGCTCGGCGTGCTCGATGACCATGACCGTCGCGTTGGGCACATCGACTCCAACCTCAACCACCGTCGTGGCAACCAGCACCTGGGTTTTCCCCCGGACGAAATCATCCATGATTGAGCGCTTTTGGTCTTCCTTCAGGCGGGAATGAAGGAGGTTTACCGAAAATCCCGGGTATACTTCCTTCGCCAGGCGCTCAGCCATCTGTTTCGCATTCTTCAATTCGCCGTTATCGGATTCGCCTATCAGCGGATATACGAAATACGCCTGTTGGCCAGCCTTGAGCAGGCCACGGACAAAATCATAAACCTTCTGTTCATTCCCCGCCTTCGTCAGGTGGGTTTGCACCGGCTTTCGGCCGGGCGGCATGGTACGGATCGTCGACACCGTAAGGTCGCCGAAAAGCGTCAGGGCGAGGCTCCTCGGTATTGGCGTGGCCGTCATCATCAGCATGTCGGGAATGTTGCCCTTGTGAAAGAGGGCCTGGCGCTGTGCGACTCCAAAGCGCTGCTGTTCGTCAACCACGATCATCTGCAGGTCCCTGTAGATCACGTCGCTGGAAAACAGCGCATGCGTGCCGATGACTATATCGATGGAACCATTCGCGAGAGCCTCGAGCAGGGGCCGGCGCGGTGCATCGTCGACGTTGCCCGAGAGAAAGGCGAGCCGCAGACCAAGCGGCTCTATGAGCCGGGCCGCCGTAGCCGCATGCTGCTGGGCCAGGAGCTCGGTCGGCGCCATTATCGCCACTTGGCCGCCGCGCTCGACCGTATGCAGCGCGGCGATCAATGCGACTATAGTCTTTCCCGAACCGACATCGCCCTGAAGCAGCCTCGCCATGGGATGCGGCGAATTCAAGTCATGCACGATCTCGTCCAGTGCCCTGCGCTGATCTGTTGTCAGACTGAAAGGAAGCCGTTCCAGCAGCTGCTTCTCAAGAATTCCCTTTGTCGGCTTGCGCTCAATCTCCTGGCCCCGCCTTTTTCGTATGCGCATCGCGATGCCAAGCTGGAAGTAGAAAAGTTCTTCGTAGGACAAGGTCCTGAGGGCTTCATCTTTTTCCGTCATCGATCCCGGGAAATGGATGAGCGACAAGGCCGTGGCCTTTGGCAGCAGCTTGCGGTCCTTCATGATTTCCGGATCGAGTTCATTCTCGACCCGGTTTCCGTACATTGTCAGCGCAGCCTTCATGAGCTTCCGGAGGACAGCCTGAGACAGACCCTCGGTGAGAGGATACAGCGGCAGGAGGCCCTGGAAAGGAATATGCCCTTCGGCGATCTGCTCGATCTCGAAAGCGCTCGACTGAATCTCTCCATAGCGGAACTGGAATTTCCCATGCACCTGTACCCTGGACCCGACGGGAATGCTGTTTTCAAGGAAAGGGCGGTTGAAGCAGAGGAGTGCGGCTTCCGAAGTGTCGTCCCGGACGAGAATCTTGAGCGTCCTGTTGCGTCCAAATCCGAACCACTCATGGGCGGTCACTACTCCCTGGGTATAGACGAAGGCATTCCGGGCGAATCCTGAAAAGGGCACCAGCGTCGAACGATCGTCATAATCGCGCGGATAGTAGGAAAGGAGTCCTGCTATGGAGGAAATTCCCAGGCGGGCCAGCCGGCCCGAGACTGCAGGCCCCCCTCCGCGGAGGACGCTGACAGGTTGCTTCAATTCATGGAGGAACACGCGACCAGTATACCAAGCCCTGAAGAAAAATGAAAACGAAAAGTTGTTGAACGAACTGCTTCGCCATGGTAGCCTCTGTAGAAGAGAAAAAGGAGGTACCATGCAGAAAGAAACAATGCAGCTCGTGGGGTTGGACCGGCAGAGAACGCTCCTCGCTCATATCGATGCGCTGCTCGGGTGGGATCAGGAGACATATCTTCCAAAAAGCGCAGTCGAAGAAAGGGCCGAGCAGATTGCCCTGGTTCAGGGACTGACGCACGAAAAGGCAGTGGATCCCAGGATCGCCGGGCTTCTTGGCTCGTTGGAAAGGAATCCCGATCTCCAGCCGCTGGAAAAGGCATATCTTCGCGTAAGCCGGCGCGAATACGACAAGGAAACGAAGCTTCCCCCTGATTTCGTGATGGAACTGGCAAGGCAGACGAGCCTTTCGCAGGCGGCATGGGCCGAAGCGAGGAGTGAGGACAATTTCGCGCTCTTTGCACCCCATCTTGAGACGATGATCAGACTGAACAAGCAGATGGCGGCCTATCTCAATCCGAATGCCAGGCCCTATGATGTCCTGCTCGATCTCTATGAAGAGGGAAGTACCGAGAAATCCATCGCCAGCGTCTTTGCCGAGATGAAGGCGGACTTGGTCCGTATACTTGGCAAGATCCAGTCGAAGCCGCAGATCGACGATTCCTTCCTGCACAGGCGCGTTCCGGCCGACAAGCAGGCCTTGATGAGCCAGTATCTCATGGACGCAGTCGGATTCGAGAAGGACAAGGGGAGGCTCGACATCACTGCGCATCCCTTCACGACCACGGTCGGCAAGACGGATATTCGCATAACGACCCGCTATATCGAGGATTACTTCCCTTCGAGCATATTCAGCACGATCCATGAATCCGGGCATGCGCTTTATGAAATGGGCATCGATCCTGACCCCGAATTCTGGGGCACCAGGCTAGCGGAGCCAGTCTCGATGGCTGTCCATGAATCGCAGTCGCGCATGTGGGAGAACCTGGTTGGGCGCTCACGCGCCTTCTGGCGCTA
>JAJFUL010000135.1 GCA_021372425.1 Spirochaetaceae bacterium | reverse complement strand
TCCCGGAATGAGAGGGAGCGGCATCTTCATGGCACCCGTATAAAGGCGCTGCTCCAGCGTACAGATACCGCAAGCCTTGAGCTTTATGAGTAGTTCATCATCGGAAGGGACCGGATCCTGCAATTCCTGTATTTCAAATTTTCCTGGAGCTGTTAAAACTGCCGCTTTCATTGTTCCTCCTCTTCGTAAACATCCGACATATCAAGTGGATTGAGCGGATCAGCTGCATTGGAGCCCCCCGTCTTTTGGGAAGCGGACACGTCAATCTTCATCTCGCACCATTCGCCAAAATCACAGGTTTCACACTGCTTGCCTGGACATTCGAAGAAATTCCCCACGGTTTCCAGCTGACGGACATGCCAGTGCAGGTCCTTGAGGCGCGCTTCCGCCTCATTTACCTGACGCTCTTCCTCCTCTATCCGCTCATTGTATTTGTTTATGAGGAGCCGCTTACAGGATTCCCCTGACCGGTCGCGGTCCGCGAGTGTGAAAAACTCCTTGATTTCTCCAAGGCTCAGTCCATACGATTTTAGTTGGACGATTCGCTTCAGATAAATGATATTCCTTTCCGGGTAGCGCCTGTGCAATCCTTCGGTACGATCGTTGGACTTAAGAAGGCCCAATTCCTCATAGTAACGTACACTGCGTACCGTCAGGCCAAACATTGAGGCAAGCTCGCCTATCTTGTATGTCCCGTCCTTATGATTGCTGTCCCGATTCTTCATAAATGCCAGTGAATTCCTCTTGTTTATTTCGGAAGCTATGTTACAATAAATCTTACATGAGCATTTATCTTACGTCAAGTATTAATCGGTGTAGATTTACCGAAAGGAGAGATCATGAAAAGGTTCCTTCTAATGAATCTCGCAGCGTTGGCCCTCGTCACTTCGGTTTTTGCGAAGCCTATCAAGGTCGCGGTCTTTGTACCCGGGGTCCGCGAAGGCAATGCCATCTATAACGACATGGCCAAAGGCGTTGAAAAGCTCGTTTCAGAGACTCCCGGCACATCGGTCAAGGTGTACGAAGCAGGTTTCAACCAGGCCGAATGGGAAGAAAAACTTACAAGCCTTGTAGCCACAGGCGAATACGACTACATTGTCACATCAAACCCCTCCCTGCCTGACCTGATCAGCAAGATTTCCCCCTCTTTCCCAAAGCAAAAATTCATCTGTGTCGATGGCCAGCTTGCAGGCAACCCCAATGTTTACACGGTGCTCTATAACCAGTCCGAGCAAGGCTATGTTACGGGTTACTTTGCAGGCCTCCTTTCTACCAGCACTTTAAACGGAAGCAATCCCGAAAAAAAAGTCGGCCTGATCATTGGCCAGCATTACCCCGTCATGGACAAGATCATCGCTCCTGGTTTCGAGCAGGGGCTAAAGGCTGTTGATCCTTCATTTCAGCTCGATATACGCGTAGTCGGCAATTGGTTCGATGCGACCAAGGCGGCAGAACTGGCAAAAAGCATGTTCGCTTCAGGCGTAGACGTTATCCTGCCCATCTGCGGATCTGCCAGCGAAGGTGTCGTGAAGACAGCGCAGAATTCCGGTAAATATGTAGTATTCTTCGACGGGGATGAATTTGCACGCGCCCCCAAGACCATTCTAGGCTGTACGGTTCTCCATCAGGAAGAGCTGACCTACAACAAACTCAAGCTGGCACTTGAGGGAAAACTGCCCTTCGGAAGCGCTGAAGTTGTTGGCATGAAAGACGGCTATATCGAATTCCTTGATAAGAATCCTACTTACCTGCAGGAAGTGCCCGCGTCGGTAAGAATCAAGTTAGAGGCTGTCATATCGCAGATCAAATCGGGAAAACTGCAGTTTAAGGTTCCCAATCTCTGAAAAATAACAGCATTCTCACCAAAACAGGGGGTGTCTGAAGCGCCTCCTGTTTTGTGTGGTATGCCCTGAGCCCGCAGGGCGGAGGTGCATGAAGTCATGGATTGTTTGGATCTGGAACAGATAACCAAGTACTATCCCGCAAGCAATACTCTGGCCAATGATGAAGCTTGGCTTCATGTGCGCGAGGGCGAAATTCATGCCCTTGTAGGAGAAAACGGGGCCGGAAAAACAACCCTCATGCGGATTCTTTATGGACTTGAAAAGCCCGATTCAGGGAAAATTTCCCTGAATGCCAGAGAGATCCAGATAAAAAGCCCGCTTGATGCCGCTCGTTTTAGCATTGGCATGGTACATCAGCATTTCATGACCGTCGATGATTTTACCGTAGCCGAGAATGTGGTTCTGGGCGCCGAACCGCTGCGCGGCCGTTTTTTCTATGCCTCAAGACAGGCCGAAGATTCGGTGCGTGCAACCATGAAACAGCACGACTTTTCCGTGGACCCGGCACGCCTTGCCGGAAGCCTTACCGTTGGCGAACGTCAACAGCTCGAAATTATCAAGCTTCTCTATCGGGAAGCCCAGTTTCTGATCCTG
>JAJFUL010000123.1 GCA_021372425.1 Spirochaetaceae bacterium | reverse complement strand
GGCCGAACAGAAGGTCAGGACAGCTTTTCTCCCTGTCGGGGGCACAGAGATCGAACTTCTCGAATCAACGGATCCCGAGGGCCCGATTGGCAAATTTATCGCTGCCCGTGGCCAGGGCATTCAGCATCTGGCTTTCAGGGTGGAAAATATCGATGAGGCGCTTGCTGAGCTTAAAGCCAAGGGCGTCCGCCTCATCGACGAGCAGCCGCGCTATGGTGCGGGCGATGCGCGAATTGCCTTTCTCCACCCCAAGTCCACAGGCGGCGTTCTCATTGAACTCTGCGAGCGCAAAAATTCCTGAAGGGCCCGGACCTTGTGCCGGGCGAGTTCCTCCCCGCGCGTTGGGCCTTAAAATGATATTTACTTTATAGATAAACAAATCTAATGGCATTTCTTTTTAATTTTTGATCAGATTTCTTGATGTTTTTAATATAATAAATACCGTATATTAAAAAATAATTATGATCCAGTGCGGTAAAATATTTATATCTTGATATATTATTATAATTATATATAAATATAAAAATATAATACAATTATATAATATATAAATACATGTTGTCGGGTATAGCCATTCTTCATAGCAAGGTTTATAATCTTCCTGTCATTTGGCAAAAAGCGGAAGCGGCTGGACCGGCTTTTGTGCCGGATTCTGGTTTCCGGGCAAATTTTGACTGAAGGACGGGCAAGGATAATGGATGAAAAACTGAAGGCTTTGGAAAACCAGCGCGCCAAAGTGCTGGCCGGAGGTGGGCAGAAAAGGATCGCCGCCCAGCATGAAAAGGGCAAGAAGACGGCGCGCGAGCGCATCGAATCCTTGCTCGATCCGGGAACATTCATAGAACTCGATGCTTTTGTCGAGCATCGCTGCACCGACCTTGGCATGGCCGGGGTTGAAGCTCCGGGGGAAGGCGTCGTCATCGGTTATGGCAATGTGAACGGCCGGCTGGTCTATGTCTTTGCGCAGGATTTTACCGTAATAGGCGGGTCGCTTGGCGAAATGCATGCGGCCAAAATCTGCAAAGCCATGGATATGGCAATGAAAGTCGGGTGCCCCTGCATCGGAATCAACGATTCCGGCGGCGCTCGCATTCAGGAGGGCGTCGATGCCCTTTCGGGTTATGGTAACATTTTCTACAGAAACACGCTCGCTTCGGGCGTGGTTCCGCAGATCTCCGTAATTATGGGCCCCTGCGCGGGCGGTGCTGTCTATTCACCGGCACTGACCGATTTCGTATTCATGACCAAAGGCAGTTCCAACATGTTCATCACGGGGCCGCAGGTCATCAAAGCCGTCACCGGTGAGGATGTCTCTGCTGAAGAACTCGGCGGCGCAAGCGTGCACGCCGAAATCTCGGGCGTTGCCCACTTTAAGTACGATGATGAGGACTCCACGATCCAGGGCATCCGCAGGCTGCTTTCCTTCCTTCCTCAGAATAATATCGAAGACCCGCCGATCGTGGATGCGGGCGATGATCCTGCACGGACGGACCCCGGACTCGCGGCAATCATGCCCGAGGCATCGAACAAGCCTTACGACGTGCGCTCTGTCATCAGCAGGGTGGTCGATGCAGGCGATTTCCTTGAAGTCCAGCCCGATTACGCAAGAAACATGGTCATCGGCTTTGCGCGCCTGGTCGGCCGAACTGTCGGCGTGATCGCGAACCAGCCTGCCGTAATGGCGGGCGTGCTCGACATCAATGCGTCGGACAAAGCCTCGCGGTTCATCCGCTTCTGCGATGCATTCAATATTCCTCTCGTCACCTTCACCGATACTGCGGGCTACCTGCCGGGTGTCGAGCAGGAGCACGGCGGAGTCATAAGGCATGGTGCGAAACTCCTCTATGCCTATTCCGAAGCGACCGTCCCGAAAATGACGGTCATACTGAGAAAGGCCTACGGCGGAGCCTACATAGCCATGTGCTCCAAACACCTCGGCGCGGATCAGGTCTTCGCCTGGCCCAGTGCCGAAATCGCTGTCATGGGCCCAGAGGGTGCAGCAAATATCATCTTCAAGAAGGAGATCGAGAAGGCGGAAGACCCAGCGGCTATGCGCAGTCAGAAAATCGAGGAATACAAGGACAATTTTGCCAATCCCTACAAGGCGGCGATCCGCGGCTATGTGGACGATGTCATCGATCCGGCCCTGACGAGGGGCAGGCTTTGCAGCGCTCTTTTCATGTTGCTTGGCAAGCGCCAGACGCGCCCCGCCCGCAAACATGGGAATTTCCCTGTATGAGGGCTGTAGCAATGGAATTGTCCACGAAAGCGGGAATCAGCGTATGAACAAGTTATTCAGCAAGTTGTTTGGCCTGGGCGGGCAGCCGGAAAAACAGGTTGAGCCGCAGCAGGCCTCCTCTGCCGGAGATGAAGCAGAGAAAATAGTCCCGTTGGAAGCGAAGGCGGCCGCCGCAGGCGCTGCCGCAGGCGCTGCCGGAGCTTCAGATGCTGGCGTTGCGGCGCAGGATCAGGAATTGGTAGCAGTAATAACTGCCGCGGTTGCTGCCTTCGAAGCAAACTCGGCTTCATCTTTTAGAATTGCCTCCATCCAGTTGGCTGGGGGAGAGCAGGCTGGCGGAGGCCCTGCTGGTTTCAATACGCCCATATGGGGCAGGGTGGACCGTCTCTCCCAGGTCCCTTTCCAGCGATAAGGCCGGGCAGCATGCCCAGGATTCGGGATTTGATGTCAGGGAATGGAATGAAGATGATACTACAAGGAGAACGAACTATATGAAGCGCTATAAGATAACAGTAAACGGTCAGACCTATGATGTCACGGTCGAGGAGATTGCCGGAACAGGTCCCTTGGCTCGGACGGTCGCTCCTGCAGCGCAGGAAGCCAAGGCCGCCCCTGCCGTCGTTCCGGCACCCGCTGCTGTTGCGGCCGCAACGAACCTGCCAGTATCCCTGAGCGTCAAATCGCCCATGCCCGGCGTCGTCATGTCTTTCAAGGTTGCCGCAGGGCAGGACGTGAAGAAGGGCGATGTTCTTCTTATCCTGGAAGCCATGAAGATGGAAAACGAAATCGTCGCGCCTCAGGCCGGCAAAATCCTTTCCCTTCGGGTACCGGCCGGCGCATCGGTGAATACCGGAGATTCGCTGGTGGATCTGGGCTGATCGATATGTCCATCGACTCAATACTGGGGATTTTCCAGGGTATCCAGACGCTTTTCGCCACGAACCCTACCCTTGGACTGACACGCATTTTCCTGATTTTCCTGGGCATGGCGCTTGTCTACCTGGGCAAGAAGGGAACCCTCGAACCTCTTCTCATGATTCCCATGGGACTTGGCATGGCGACAGTGAATGCCGCCGTCATGTTTTTCGATCCACTCAACCTGCATAATGGTGTCGGTACCCTTTTCCTGGAACCGACTGCAGGTTCGGCGCTCACCAGCGCGGCTCAAGCCGCCGGGAACGCGGCGGCCCAGGGCGCCAATGCCAACGCTGTTTCGGATCTGCTCTATATCATGCAGATCGATTTTCTCCAGCCCATCTACAACTTAACCTTCTCCAACGGACTGATCGCCTGCCTTGTCTTCCTTGGCATAGGTTCCCTGCTCGATGTCGGCTTTGTCATGGATCATCCTTTCATCAACATGTTCCTTGCCCTTTGCGCCGAACTCGGGACGATCGTAACCCTGCCGATTGCGAAGCTTTTCGGGTTCACTACGAAAGAGGCGGCTGCAATAGCGATGGTAGGAGGAGCGGACGGCCCGATGGTCCTTTTCACTTCCCTCAAGCTCGCACCAAACCTCTTCGTGCCAATCACGATCGTGGCATATCTTTATCTGGGATTGACTTACGGCGGATATCCATACCTCATCAAGGCGATGGTGCCTAAGAAGATCAGGGGAACGCCGATGGATCCTCCGTCAAACCAACGGGTCATCACTTCAGGGCAGAAACTTGCATTCGCTGTCATCATCTGTGTCTTCCTTTCGCTGCTCTTCCCCGTCGCCGCACCGCTGTTCCTTTCGCTTTTCCTGGGCATCGCGATCCGGGAATCAGGACTCAAGGCATTCCAGACTGTCGCCGATAACATCCTCTATACTTCGACGCTGTTCCTGGGCTTGCTGCTGGGCGTGCTTTGCGAGGCTTCGACAATCCTCAATCCGAAGGTTCTGCCGCTGTTGCTGCTCGGCATGCTCGCGCTCCTGCTTTCGGGGATCGGCGGACTCTTGGGCGGCTATGTGATGTGGTTCCTGACGAAAGGCAAATTCAACCCGCTCTGCGGCATAGCGGGCGTCAGCTGCGTTCCTTCCACCGCAAAGGTGGCGCAGAAGCAGGCAGCGGCCGCGAACCCGCAGGCCATGATTCTCCAGTATGCCCTTGGCCCGAACATCTGCGGCGTCATTACAACCGCGATCATCGCCGCCATTTATGTCAGCATCCTGGGGAAATGATGGAGGCGTGAGATGCTCTATGCACTGATTGCGCTTGTCTTTTGCCTGGTCGCCATTCTCGTCGTGCTGGTCAGGCTTACGCTCACCATGAACGATATCAGCGTGAGCCTGAAGAGAATTGCCAGGAAAAACGCGGAAGCAAGGGCCATGACAGCCGGCCTCGCTGCCGCAGTTCAGCCAGCAGCCCAGGCCGCGGCGGGAAAAAGCGGGTCAGATGCCGCCCCGGACGAGGCGGAACTCGCCGCCGTCATCGCCATAGCCCACGATACGTCAGAGGGCGCATCCATAAATCCATGAAGGACGATCTATGAAAAAACAATTGCATGTGATGTTGACGGCATTCCGCGATGGTCTGCAGTCTGCTTACGGTGCACGCGTGTTTTCCGGCGACTATCTGCCGCTTGTGTCCTCCGCCGTGGATGCGGGATTGGATCATATAGAGTCCGGGGGCGGGGCGCTTTTCCAGTCTGCCTATTTTTATGCCAATGAAGATGCCTTCACGGTGATGGACAGGTTCAGGACGGAAGCAGGTCCCAAGGCGAACTTGCAAACCCTATCGCGCGGCATCAATGTGGTCGGGCTGGATTCGCAGCCAAGCGATATAGTCAGGCTCCATGCCAAACTGCTCAAGAAACACGGTGTCTCCACGGTCCGCAATTTCGACGCTCTCAACAATGTCGAAAACCTCAAGTTTTCGGGGCAATGTATCGTGAATGCCGGTCTCAAACATGAGATCGCTATCAGCATGATGGAGCTGCCGCCGGGAGTGGAGGCCAGAGCCCATACGTCGGAATTCTATCTCGCGCTGCTGCGCGAGATAATGGAATCAGACATCCCCTTCGATTCCGTCTGTTTCAAGGACGCGTCCGGAACGAGCCATCCGCAGAAAGTCTTCGAGACGATACGCGGCGCGCGCAAGCTCCTCGGCAACAACACGAAGATCGTCTTCCATACCCATGATACGGCAGGGACAGGCACTTCGGCTTACATGAGCGCAATCGAGGCCGGCGTGGACCAGATCGACCTCTCGCTCGCGCCTTGTTCGGGCGGCACCTGCCAGCCCGACATCATAACCATCTGGCACGCGCTCCGCGGCACCGAGTACGAGCTCGGGCTCGATATAAACCGGATCATCAAACTCGAGGAGCTTTTCAAGGAAGCCATGAAGGCATATCCCCTCCTGCCCGAGGCAGGCAGGGTCGAGCCGCTCATCCCCTTCTTTCCCCTGCCGGGCGGTGCGCTGGCCGCCAATACACAGATGCTCCGCGACAATGGCCTCATGGACCGCTATCCCGAGATAATAGCAGCCATGGGCGAGGCCGTGGCAAAGGGCGGATTCGGGACTTCCGTCACCCCGGTCAGCCAGTTCTATTTCCAGCAGGCCCTGAACAATGTGCTGTATGGCCCCTGGAAGGAGATTGCCGAAGGCTATGGCAAGATGGTATTGGGCTATCTCGGCAAGACACCGATGGAGCCCGACCCTGAGGTAGTCCGCCTTGCCGAAAAGCAACTCGGTATTCCTCCTGCCACCGAAAGCGCGCTGGTGCTCAATGACCGGGATTCGGAAAAGGGTGTCGCCGCGGCAACCAGGATTCTGCAGCAGAACGGCCTCTCCATAACGGACGAGAATATTTTCATCATCGCGACCTGCCGCGACAAGGGCCTGCTTTTTCTGAAAGGAAAGGCAAAACCCTCGATCCGGAAGAACGACGACCGCAAGACAGATGCCGGGACCCTCGCCGAAAAGAAGGAATCGCGCCTGACCATTACGCTCAACAATCATGCGTACGGCGTCGAATTCCTCTCGCCAACCCGGGTGAGCGTCAACGGCACGGAATATTCGGTCAACATTGAGAAAGGAATCGATATGGAGGCGATCGCCAGGACGGCAACGCTTCCCAAGTCCGAGCAGACTCCGGGAGTGGCGGAAATCCGCCTCATCGAATCCCCGCTTTC
>JAJFUL010000118.1 GCA_021372425.1 Spirochaetaceae bacterium | reverse complement strand
GATCCCTCCCATGCCCTTCACGACTCCCGCCGCGCCGCATGGCACCCCCTCAGCTTCCCCCGGTTACCCGGCCTCGCCTCGGAGCGCTCGATGAACCTATCAAACTTAGACCCTTCTTGTCAAGCCCTTTGTTGGATTTTTGCAATTTTTGCAAATTATGCTGTTTTTTGCCATAAAATGTTATTTTGCTTCAAACCCTGCCTTATCGTTGATCAAATCGCACGACAAGCATTACTGACCCAGCACCATGACAACACACCTATATCGCGAGGACAAGCCCACTGTAGCGAACTATTCTCGCGAAAAACACCACTAGTAAATTGCCGTGTCAGTAAACCAGACCAGACGAGGCAGGCGTGACATTACCAGAGATTCCAGACTTGCGTCAAGTGAAAAGCATGAAAGAAACTCGACAAAGGCCCCAAACCGGAGTGAAGCAGTACGGAAAGACGCGCCACCGCCTCAAGCTATATGCTTTTACCTTCGTCCTTTCCCGTAAGCTTGCGATATTGCAGGATATAATCGACAAAGGATGCCAGGGATACGACGGCAGCCAGGACATAGACAACCATGAGCAGATTCCGCAGCAACGGCTCCCAGGGAGGAGACAGCGAAAGGTTCCTCAAGCTGACCACAACAAGCGAAAGAAGTCCGGAAACCATATACAGCACCGCCTTGAGCTTTCCGCCACGCCTCGCTCCGAGCGCTATTCCGCGCAACCCAAGGATCATGCGCAGGAAAAGCATGCCGAATTCCCTGTAAATGATGATGAGCAGGATCCAAAGCGGCATGATCCCGCTGTAAGCGAAGCAGACAAAATAGGTCATCCGCGCGACAACATCGGCAAAAGGATCAAATAACTTGCCGAAATTGCTCACCTCGCCCGAGGATCGGGCAACGCGCCCGTCAACAAGGTCGCTGATTTCCATCAAGCCATAAATGACCCACAGAAGGGCGGTGGAAGCGCCGGCCGAAAGGATGGGGTATTGGTATATAAGAAAAAAAAACGGAGCCAGGATCACCCGGCTCAACGTTATCCTGTCTGCCTTTGTCATGTCATCAGGATAGAGGTTTGACAGGCAAGCTGTCAAGGTTATATTATCTATATGCACACCTTGTCGCATGCACACAGCCGTGAGTTTTATGTGCCATCCTGAATCAAGCGGAGACATCCTGCATTATGGAAGAAGCCGAAAAAGACAAACGTCTCCGTTCAAGTATCATAAAGACCGTTGTTGTTTATTTCATCGTCCAGTGCGCCACCTTTGCCTGTTTCGCCCTGTTCGGGAAATTCGAGAAAGTGCTCGACATGCGGTTCTTCACCACTTCCGCAATCTTTCACCTGGCTATCATGATTATTCTCCTGGCACTACGGAATGATTTTGTCAGCGAATACACAGGACAGAAACTGGAGTACGTCAACAAAGCCAACAAGATCACGCTTATCAGGCTCAGCACGCTTCCGACCCTGCTTTTCCTCGTGATTGCAGCAAAAGAGCACCGGATTCGAATTCCTCTCCTGCTTCTCGTGGTCTTCATATTCGTGACGGATTTCCTGGATGGCTACGTTTCGAGGAAGAATCATGAAGTCACACGGATAGGGCGGATGATGGATTCGGCAAGTGATTACTCGCTTTTGGTTGTCCTTTCACTCGTTTTTCAGTACTATAATCTCATACCAGCTTGGTTCCTGATACTTGTGCTGTCGCGTCTCACCATCCAGCCCATCTTCATGCTGGTTTTGGCAATCGTGAGGCGAAAAGTCGAACCCAAGACAACATGGATGGGCAAGGTCACCATCGCCTCGGTGATGGTCCTCTATACCATCGAGATACTCGGGATGCTGATCGGTGGATTGCCACCAGTGCTCAAGTCCTGCCTTGAATGGATAGTCGGCGCGATAGTCGTTGTCGGTATCATTGATAAGATAATCAGCTTCGTTTCATCGCTTCAGGGCAAGAACCTGGAGGTCGGCGAGGTGGAAAATTCCGGGAGGGATTCCGATGGCAATGATAAAAAGCGCACTTGAGTTGGCGCTGGAGAAGACCAAGGATTTTAAAGTTGACGAGAATGCGATAAAGCTCAATGAAATTAAAATGAATGGGAAGAGGGGCGCCGGCAAATACCTGGATGATCCCGCTTCCGTCGATCTTGCGAAGGAAATCCAAACCCTAAGTCCGGCAGAGCGCGAATGCTTCAGAAATGCCGCATTCGATGTATTCATCGGCCTTATCCAGCTGCCGACCAGCACCTACGATGCAGAAAAGCTTTCGAACATTGGGAATGGCCTGGGCATCCTGGCACGCTGCGCGCCGACTGCAGGAGGGGGAATGGCCGGTCCGGGCATGGAGAAGAAAACCATGGCTCTCGTACAACAGATATCGGCCTTTTTTGCGAAATATCTCGAAGAGGCAAAAAGGATCGACCAGGCCATCCGCACCCAGTGGGCGCCGCGATTCAAGGAGCAGGAGCGCAAGATGGCATTGCAGACAGGGCGCCAGGTCCGTATCGACCCTATGTCAGATCCGCAGTTCGCCGAATTCTACAAGAAGAACGTCGAAGCCCTGCAAACCAGCTATGGCGACGCGTTGGAAAAGGCGAAGCACGAACTCACCGCTATGTGCGGCTTTTCAACGGACAAGGACGACGTAAAGTAAGGCTATATCCGATTTCCTCACGCCCGGGATCCGCTCTGCCTGGCCAAGGGTCAGAGGGCGGACCATTTCCAATTTTTCCACAGATTCCTTCGACAGGCCGATGATGCCACGATAGTCGAAAGCGGCAGGTATTCTGAGCCGGTCTGCCTTTTCGACACGAGCGGTGAGGCGCCTTTCCTTCTCGAGATATCCTGCATATCGCGCGTCCAGAGTGGCTGTTGTGACCCAGGATTCCGGGTAGCGGGCCAGTTCCGGCAGAATGGCATCAAGGAAGGCTCGGGGGTCCTGGCCTGCGGCGTCTACAAGCGCACCGATTTTCGGGTCGCGTAGGGCGAGTTCGAGCGATTCGCCACAATGTGGGGCAAAAACCTCGGACAGAAGACTGTCCTGCGCACGTATTTTGCGCGCGGCGAGGAGATCGGCGATTTCGTGGATGCCTGTCTTGCGTGCCTCGAAGGCGGCGCGGCGCCCCTCATCCACGAGGCCAAGGCGGATACCGACCGGGGTAAGACGGAGGTCGGCCGAGTCCTGGCGCAGGGCGAGGCGACGCTCGGCGCGGCTCGTGAACATGCGGTAGGGTTCCTTGGGCGACAGGGTGACGAGGTCGTCTATAAGAACGCCGATGTAGGCCTCGTCGCGGCCGAGGATGAGGGGCGCCGCACAATCGAGGTAACGCCGGGCGTTGATGCCCGCGACCAGGCCCTGGGCGGCAGCTTCCTCGTATCCCGAGCTGCCGTTGGTCTGCCCTGCCACGAAGAGCCCTGAAATCAGCTTTGATTCAAGCGAGGCATAGAGCCCCGATGGCTCGAGATAATCATATTCCACCGCATAGGCCGGGCGAACGATCTCGGCATTTTCAAAGCCAGGCAGCGTGTGATAAAAAGCTTCCTGAACATCTTCAGGCAGAGAGCTCGACATGCCGTTCAAATACACTTCGTCTGTATATTCGCCTTCAGGTTCGATGAAAACCTGGTGTCTGTCCCTGTCGGGAAACCTGACAACCTTGTCTTCTATTGAAGGGCAATAGCGCGGCCCCCGGCCGACAATCTTTCCTGAATAGAGCGGTGAACGGTCGAGGCCAGCCCTAATGGCTTCATGGGTCGCTTGGTTCGTCCACACGATATGACAGGGAAGCGAGGGACGACCGTAATCTTTTTCAAGGAATGAGAAATAAATCGGCTCCGGGTCTCCATACTGGGTTTCCAGGGCTGAAAAATCTATGCTTCCAGCCTTCATGCGGGCTGGCGTGCCGGTTTTCATGCGCCCCACAGCGAAGCCCTTTGCGCGCAAAGCCTGTCCCAGCCCGACCGCTGCCGGTTCCCCGAGCCTGCCCCCCGAACCCTTCCACTCACCAATGAACAAGGTGGCTTCCATGAAAGTGCCCGTCGTCAGAACAACGACATCGGCACCAATGCGCTCCCCACGCTCCGTCACAACTCCCTCAATCTTCTTTCCGGACGCATCGGTCAGAAAATCAACTGCCGTATCCATGAAGATACTCAAGTTCGGCTGGGTTTCCAGGGTCTTGCGCGCAAGGGCAGCATAAAGCGACTTGTCGGACTGCGCACGCGGAGCCCGCACTGCAGGCCCGCGCGATTGGTTGAGCATCCTGACCTGAATTGCGGTTGCATCGGCGAGAATGCCCATCTGGCCGCCGAGCGCATCGATTTCCCGTACCAGGTTGCCTTTGGCCAGGCCACCGATAGCGGGATTGCAGGACATCCTGCCAATCGTGTCCGGATTCTGTGTCAAGAGAAGCGTGTGAGTGCCCAAGCGGGCAAGCGCGAGGGCGGCTTCGATGCCCGCATGTCCGCCCCCGATGACAATTGCCTCGAAATCGCTCATATCACCTCATTTTCCCAGGCAGAAAGTGCCAAAAATCCTTTCGAAAACCTCTTCGCTGCCAATTTCCCCCGTTATCTGGCCCAGAAAATCGGAAGCTTCGCGAAGGCAAAGGGCGACCGCATCCAGCGGCGTGCCGTCGTCCATCGCCTTCATTGCAGACGAAACCGACCGCGCGCATGCATCGACCAAGGTTTTCTGCCTTTCTGAAGCAATCAGCCCAGCCTGCTGCTGGCCTTGCCCAGCCTGCTGCTGGCCTTGCCCATTTCTCCCCTCCGCCGTAGTCCCATCCAGAGTTTGCAGCTGCCCAACCATGGCCTTGCAAAGCAGATCGAGATTCAGCGCTTTTTTTGCGCTGATGCCGATCCAGCCAGCGGGCAGAGCCCCGCATTCAGGCTTGTCAATCTTGTTCCAGACCTTCAGACTCACCTCATGGCTGGCCAGGAAATCGAGATCTTCCTGCGTGATTCCGGCTACACCATCGACAAGGTAGATTACGATATCCGCACGCCCCGACAGGTCCCTGGTCCGGCGGACTCCCTC
>JAJFUL010000106.1 GCA_021372425.1 Spirochaetaceae bacterium | reverse complement strand
AGACCGGAGCCACGGCTGCAGCGCCCATTTGGTCGAGCTACATGCGCGACATCCACAAGGGCTTGCCCTACAAGGCTTTCCCAAAGCCGCAGGGCGGCATCGCCAGTGCCACCGTTTGCGCAACTTCAGGTTTGCTGCCTACACCTTACTGCGATGAAGGAACGGTGAATCTGGTATATTTGGATGGAACCCAGCCAGTGAAGTCCTGCGATATACACAAGGACAAGAGCCTCGAGGCGCAGGAGCTGCTCAACAAACTGACCGGTTCGGGATCCCCCGTTTCCCTGCCGGATATCGGCAACCAGGAGGGTGGCCTCGATTCCACCATTACGGTTGATCTGCCCGACTTCTGATCTCCATCTGATGCTGCCTTGTCTGCAGCAATTCCGAGATGAACGAGACAAGAAGGACCATAATCCCGATCAATCCGGAAAGTATTTTTATCATCGAATCGGGCAGGCCCGAAGAATAGCCAGCACGGATGGGTTCCAGGTCGCGAGTCATCTCGGTTTCGCGGCCGGCGTCAGCATTTCCGGAGGCTGTCGTCTTGAGCAGTACCATTTTTTCGTTTTCCCGCACATAGCCTATATCTCTTGCCTCGATGGCCATCCGGTCAGCGTCATTCTCGAGCGAAGCCTTCGTCTCGGCCAGCCTGCCATTTTCTTCCTGCAGCTGGGCAGAGCGCTGCTGCATGACGATCATGGTATCCTTCAGGTCTTTATAGGCAAGCAGGCCAGCCTGGCCGGCTATGAAGGAGACGACGCAATAGGAGATCACGCAGGCGCAAATCGCATTCCACAGAGCATCCCGGAGCGCATTCAACACCCCGCCTGCCGGATGGACTTCGCCGCCCCGTCGGCCAACTTGTGAGTTCATTATCAAGATTTACGGATAAAACCTTTCTGGTCTTTAATATTATTGACATTGCAGGATTGGGGCTCTAGAGTTATATGACCGTAAAATGTGTCCGAAAAACGGATCTTCCAATGGAGAAGTATTGTGGGCGAAGATGAGGATATGCAAGGAAAGGCAGAAGATTCCCTCGAGGATGAGTTCGATGATATGAGTTCATTCCTCAGCCCTGCCGATGCAAAGGAGATGCTCTCGTCCCTGGAAGAAAAGGACATGCACCTGCTCCGCAAGGCAGAGAGTCCAGAAAACGAAGGCTCCCCTTTTGAGGACGGTTCTTTTATTTCGCCCGAAGAGATTGCGCTGGAAGAGAGCCAGGTTGCCGCAAAACAGCCCGAAACTGAGCCGGCAGAGCCAGGATATTATGAAGCCCGCCAGGACGGGCCCTATGCTGAGGGGATACAGGCAGATCTTCTTGCAAGAATCGCGGGCGAAGTTCGCAGCATCAAGATGGAATTGACAAGCATCAAGGAAAAATATGATGAGAAACGCGAGCAGCAGGCCGAGCCCTGCTTGCCCGAAGAAATGCCCCCGAAGCCGGCAGACTCACAACCATTGAAACCAGAGTCCAGCCAGACAGTTCACTTCGAAAAGCCGGAAGGCAAATATATCCAGCAGGAGACGCTGGATGAAATCAAACGTCTCCTCGGCTATTTGGACAGCTTGCTCGAGTCTCTTCCCGAAGGAAAAATCGACGAATTCGCCCGATCGGAATACTTCGACCTGTACAGGAAAGTGTTCGAATTCTTCGGCCTGGTCTAGGTCATCGCAGGAAATAGGTCGTTCCGGGCGCGAAGCCATAGCGCTTTTCAAGCCAGCGCTGCACTTCCATGGCATGAAGGGTAAAGGTCTCCCCGAACTCGGTCATGTACGCATCAAGTTTTTCGGTCAATTCCGGATGATGTTCCAGCATGCGGTTGACGGGCGTCGTCGTGAAATATTTCTGGGCAGCAGCATAAGGTTGCTGCATGAGATAGGCCTGCATTTCGTTCGCCATGAGATAGGCCGAACTCGTATCATAGTCCATCCATCCGAAATAAAGATACCAGAACCATTTTTCCTTGTCAGACATGGCATCCCAGATCGAAATGCAGAATGAGCGATAGTCTCCGTCCACGAAAAAGAGCGCATGTGAAGACTCATGTGTCAGGAAGGTATGACGCAGATAAGGAGGCGACTCCTGACTGAGCGAAATGATGGCCCCGCCTGAGCCCTTGAAGCCCTGTCCGCTCCTGGCGATCACCTTCTGGCTGACGAGAAATTCCTGGAGAGCCTTTTCCTTTTCATTCAGGGGGAAATTTGACTGTTTGGCTTCGGTGAAGAAGGCCGCAAGGTCCTCCGATCGGTAATCATGGGCATTCCATCCATGCAGGGAAGCTATTTCATCATCTGCGGACAGCCTTCCTGCGAAGCCTTTCTTCTCGACGTAAAAGGCCAGGCGCTTTAGGTAATCATCCTGGGTCTGATAATCCCTAAAGTCAAAAACCAGGACTTCCGGCAGAAGATCCCACCGGTAATAGGCATAGTCGTCTCCGCTGGGTATCGAAGGAAGCGAGAGCAGCAGGCCTGGATCGATAGACCGCGCCTCTTCGGCGGGGATGCGTTCCACATAGGCAGCTTCAACCGACACCGAATCGGGAATTCTCAGCCTTATGGATTCCTGGGAAAGCGAAAATGACTCCAGGGGAATGAGGAAGCTTTTCGCAGGGCTTGAGCATCGCGCATGAAACCGCGTGCCCGCCATGACAGTGATATCGGCATCGATCGTTTTGGCGTATTTCACCACGAGCGCCGGTACTTTATCCTGCCCCCCGGCCCCGGATGCCAAGCCATAATCATGGCTTATGGACCATATCGTGTTGTGTGAATCAGGTGTATAGGAGAATCCATCGGAAAGCCGGTATTCCCCCTCCCTGATCTTCTCGTAGCCTTGGAAAGAGGGCAGCATTGCAAGCCACTGGATTTGGGCAAGCTGGAGCTCTGAGCTGCCTGACGAATTCGCTTGGCCTGCATCCCCGGTGGAAGTCTGGGGCACATTGACTGCTACGCCGCAACTGGCGATGCGTTCGCCGGGAGTGACCGACAAGTAAAAGACGGTTTCTCCCCTGGAAGGAGCGAAGCGGAGTTCTTTCAAATTTCCGGCAGATTTATCGCCATACCGGAAAGTGACAAGCGTACCTTCGGACGCAAGCTCAAGCTTTGCAGCCAGCATTTCGCCCTGCTTCGCCACAAGTGGCTTCCTGAGGGTATAGACATTGCTGCTTTGCGAAGCAGTGAATACCCCCTCCGCGCCTTGCGGGAATGAAGCTTGCTGTGTGAATGCCTGCGGCCTGCCATCGCCCGATTTCCATTGGAAACCGGAAACCGATGAGCCGGAGCAGGAACTGAGGCTGCAGCAAAGCGCGGCCGCGATCAACAATGCAAAGTTCAACCGATGGGCATGTTTCATATTGTTTTCACGACAATCCAGCAGGCAGACTGCTAAGGCAGACGTATGGAAAGAACTGACTTGGCCATTGCACGGGATAGTTCAAACCGTTTTGTACCCGTAAGCTCACGCTCATTCTGAAGCAGCAGCTTCCATAAAGCTATAAAACCTTCGGGCATGCTCGGCAGATCCTTGAGCTGGGCCTCTATTTCCCGGTGCGATGGTTCGAATCGTCTGTTGGCCATGAAAAGACTGGCTGCCGCATAGCTCATGAAACCGGTCTGCGAAACAAAAAGGAAATATTGGTCTTCGCTGAAGCAGGCTCCACCCAGGTCAGAGAGGTAGTGCTCCATTTTGGAGGTAAAGCTGTCGTAAAGGGCATCCCATGCCTGCTTGGGGAATTCGTCCAGCTTCTTCCTCGTCTTGCCGATCCATCCTGTCTTGTCGAAGACAATCCGGTTCCTCGACAGGCGGTAAAATAGGTAGGTACCTGTATTTTTGAGCACGACAAGGTGACGAAGCGGATTTGTTACCAGTGCATCGACGCCCTTTATGCCCTTGTACTCAACCCGTATGGGAACTTCCTCCAGGAAGAATCTGTCTTTGCCTTGGCTGGCCGCTGTCTCGAAGTCGCCAGGGTCGCCAAAAGCATTTTTGCGTGTCCGGGCAGAAGGGATCTTCCCGCGATAGTACACATCTATTACAAGAGCGAAATACGGATCGTAAGCGAAAATTTCCGAGCGCGGGTCGACCGTAATGCATTCGACATTACTCCAGTCGGAAATTGTCGCCTGGAGTAATTCGATCAGTGCATCAACCTTGCTTTTCATTATCTCCACCTTTACGATGCTTTATAGAAAATTGTATCATGGCTTCTTAGGTTGTACTACGGTGAATCAGGAAAACAAAAAGCTTTTCGCCATATCGCTGGTCCCGGAGGGGAACATTCTCAGGATGGTCTATGAGGCAAGAAGCACTGCATTTTCACGAAGTAAGGATTTCAGATTCGCTGGCCTCCCCGCCGCCATCTATCTGGGATTTTTCCAGAGCTCTGGTGACAGCCCCTCCGGCATGCCGTTGCGCAATCGAATACGCAGTTCCCTGAGCGGCCAGGCAGAAAGGCTCTTTTCGCTCTTCCCTCCCCTGCTGAGCTTCTCGCGTTTCGAGCTTATCAGGAATTCCTGTTATCTGGTCCCTGATCCAGCCATTCCGCCCCAGGCAGCTCTTTGCGCCGGCGAGATGGCGGCCGAATGGGGGCTGTGCAGGTCCCCCAATATGGATTATCCTGATTTCCGTGGCTTTTTCATAAGCCGGGATGTTACGCCTGAGTCATTCAGTGCATTTTCCTTCTATCATTTTGCCATAGTTGTCTACAGCCTGGAGACGGCCGGAAGCGACATGAGCTCAGTCCATTGGCAGGCCATTGCAAAAGTGGCAAGGAAAAAGAAGCCCGGCAAGGATGATTCGCACTCATAAGCGTATCGGAGGAATGATGAAACCAAGGTCCATTGTCATCATCTGCGTGTTGATGACACTCGTATCGCCCCTTTGGGCCCAGAACAATGAAGCGGAAGCATCGAAAACGGTCATTGAAACACAGAGGCAGGGCAGCCAGACCATCGCCATTTCGGTGGGCGGTAATGTTCCCCTGTTCATCCTTCCAAAGGATCCCGATGCGACGGAGCCGGTCACGCTCGGCGTAGGAGCTTCTTTCGGCCTTCAATACCAGTACTTCATCGCCAATCATATTTCGCTGGGTGGGTCACTCTACGGATCATTCAGCAGCACGATAGCTGGACAGAGTCTTTTTGTCGCGCCAATATCCGCGCACGCCGCCTATTGGTGGGACGCAGCGCCGATGGAATACACAGCGGGCATGGACTTGGGCATGACCGTGATGCGCCTTTCCGGAGACGGCATGCTGACGCCATTCGCAAAGCTCGGGGGCGGCGCCTACTACAAGATCGACGAGGCCTGGTATATCGGAGGGCAAAGCTATTTCTGGTTCATTCCGGAGCTGCACACTGGCAGCAATGCAGGACTGACCCGCTACGGGGCTTTCCTCGAGGTCTCGGTCTCCGCCGTGTACCATTTCTAGGAGCATCAAATGACCACAAGAAAAAATTCCATCCTGGCAGCCGCGTTTTTCATTGTTTTCATGGCCTTGCTGGCCGGTTGCAACAATGCTTTTGGAGTCTTCCATGAAATTCAGACCGAAAAGCCCCAGGAAGGTACCGATACCTTCTACGAGGTGAATGTAAAGGCAATAGTCGAGGATGCAAGCAACTACTATGCCGCCATGGCCAAAGTCTTCTACCGTCCCACGAGCGGCAACGCAGGCGACATATGGAAGCTGTTGAAGGTCAACGGCACGGAGAATTACTTCTGCTCAGGCATTGCGGCCGACTCTTCAGGGAATATCTATGTTGCCTCTTCGGCGGCCACGGACGGCAGGCTGAACGGGGTCTACATGACTGCGGATCAGGGTTCCACATGGAGCGATCTGATCACCACGGCTGACCCGATCGCGACGAAGATAGTGGATGCGCTATTCATGGCGAACGATACGCTGTTCGCATGCGCACACACTCTCGATATCAACGACAACCAGTTTTACGGCCTTTATTATTACGACAGTGGCAGCAAGGCGTTCGTCCTGGCCGGTTCCAATCTGAATGACATGAAAAACGAGGCAATCGTGAATGTGCAATGGGACGGATCCAGGTCCGAATACTGGGCCATCAGCCATGCAAAGGCTTTCAAGGGAACAGCTGGCTCCATGGCTGCGGATACGACAAGCGGTACTCCCGTTTCGGATTCGGACAGGTCCCTCCAGGGGCTTTATATCGATTCCAACAACGCCGTGCGGATTTCGACCTACGACGATTACCTGTTTACGCTCTCACCGGGCGGGAGCGCATGGACCAGCGCGGCCATATCAGAAGACGGTGATCAGTCCTCCTCCATCCACCTGGGCGCAATGATCGAGGTGACGGGGCCTTCCACAGAAACCCAGCCGCGGCTCGTCATCGCGAACAGTTACAGCCCCTACGGCTACTTCGAATACAAGCTGGATGGATCGGGAAACGCCATCAAGGGCTCAAGCGGCTTCCTGGCGGGTGGCTCGAGCATCTACAATTCGACGGTCAACTACAAACCCGTCATAACCTATTATCTCTCAAAAGATGCAAAGACGCTGTTCATAGGACTTGCCGCCTGCAACACCGAAGCCTATGGCCTGTACTCTACGAGTTTCAGCGCGACCGATGATGCCTGGTCCGGATGGACCGCCGAATAGACAGGAATGCCACGTTCCGCGATGCAGAAGAATGTCTCAAACCCGCTCTTTGCCAGCAAGGGCAGCGAGCCGCTCGCATCGCGGATGCGTCCTCGCAGCCTCGATGAATTCGTCGGGCAGGACCACATTGTCGGCCCCGGCAGACTCCTGCGGCGCGCGATACAGAAGGACCAGCTTACATCCATAATCCTTTCGGGCCCCCCTGGCACCGGCAAAACTACGCTCGCGCGCATCATCGCCAACACGACGAAAAGCAGCTTCATAGCGCTGAACGCCGTGCTTTCCGGCGTCGCCGACCTGCGCGTCGCGATAGACGAGGCCAGGAAACATTACGAGCTGTATTCGCGCAAGACCATCCTTTTCGTCGACGAAGTACATCGCTGGAACAAGAGCCAGCAGGACGCCCTCCTGCCCTGGGTCGAAAACGGCATGATCATTCTCATCGGCGCAACGACCGAGAACCCATTTTTCGAGGTGAACAGGGCCCTGGTCTCGAGGTCGCGCATCTTCCTCCTCCACGAGCTGGGAGAAAACGACCTGCTGGCGATCGCCCACAGCGCCCTGGAAGACAAGGAGCGCGGTTATGGCAACTATCAGGTCGAGTTCGCCCCGAAAGCGCTGGAACACCTGATTGCGACGGCAGACGGCGATGCCCGTAGCCTCCTCAACGCGCTCGAGCTGGCGGTGGAGACTTCGGTGTCAGCGTGGCCGCCTGAGCCAGGAACCCGCATCCAGGTAAGCATGGAAGTCGCCGAGGAAAGCATTCAGAAGCGCGCCGTCCTTTATGACAAAGATGGCGACTACCACTACGATGCGATCAGCGCATTCATAAAAAGCATCAGGGGATCGGACCCTGACGCAGCTCTCTACTGGCTGGCCCGGATGGTCTATGCAGGAGAGGATCCGTCATTCATATTCAGGCGCATGTTCATTTCTGCCAGCGAAGATATCGGCCTTGCGGATCCCCAGGCGGTGCAAGTGGTAAGCGCCTGCGCGCAGGCATTCGACCGGGTCGGGATGCCCGAGGGCCAGTATCACCTCAGCGAGGCTGCGCTCTATCTGGCGACCTGCCCAAAATCCAATTCGACGATAGGCTATTTTGATGCCCTCAAGGCCGTCGAGGAGGAATATGCCGAAGTGCCCGATCACCTTAAGGACGCCAACAGGGACGCTAAAGGCTTTGGGCACGGCGAAAATTACAAATACCCCCATGCATTCAAAGACCACTGGGTCACTCAGCAGTACCTGCCTGAAACCTTGCGAAAAAGCGCTTTCTATTTCCCCGGCTCCCTGGGGCTGGAAGGCGTGCGAAAGCCTGAAGTCCTGGCAAGGCGGGAAGCCCAACTTTCTCTCCTTGCTTCCGATATTGATGGTCCGGAAGGAAATGCACCGAAGGGTGAATCAATCTGGTCGCAGGAAGGGGACAATCGCCAGAAATGGCTTTCCAGGGCTGAAGGCGCCGCTTCCAGGAGGCTCCAGCTCTCTCGTTCTGCACTGTTCGAAGCCGCAGCTCTCAAGCGCGACGACTCTGTGCTGGTCTTTGATCCGCGAAAAGGGTTCTATACGCTGGAAGCCACCCGGACTGCGACCGAAGGCTCGGTGTGCTGCTTCCTGGATGACGAGGATGCCGTGACGCAATTGGCGCAGCT
Source organism: Spirochaetaceae bacterium (assembly GCA_021372425.1). GTDB lineage: Bacteria > Spirochaetota > Spirochaetia > Treponematales > Rectinemataceae > JAFIHQ01. The sequence continues at coordinate 6,067 of JAJFUL010000106.1, read as the reverse complement.
CGTGGCCGATCTTCCTGAAATCGCCCGTCCCCTTGCATGGGTGCCAGACCGATCAACCGGTAAAGGAAAACCAGATGCTCTCTGGCTGGAATCCGCCTACGGCTTCGGTCGTTTCGACAAGGTGATTCTCTGCGAAGCATTCTCCACGTATGTCCCGTCCTCGGATTACTGGCTCTACGTCAGGGCCGCACTGAAGGAAACGATCGCATCGTCCGGCATTGTGCAGGTCATATTCATGGAAGTCTTAAGCGAAAAATCGAGTCGCCTCTCCGAGCTGCTCAGGCTGAACAGCGCAAAGGCGGGCGTGGGTTCTGAAACCGAAGCTTTCCTTCAGAAGCTCGAGGATTTCGAGCTAGTATTCGGCGGAGGCCCAAGTCTTGGCAGGGCCAGACCGACGATCGATGCCGGCAAGGCCGGGGAATCATTCAGGCATCTGCTCTCTGACTGCGACATCGAGGCTGTCCCCCTTTTGGTCGAGAAGCAACTTGGCTATGACCGCTGGTTATCAAAAGACGAAGTGGAAGCTTGGATTTCTCCCCAAAGCGGCTATGGCAAGAGCCTTGCGGAGCGGATGGACAAGGAGTCGGTCTCCCGGCTGCGCAGCCTCCTTATGTCTTTGTGTGGAACAATCAAGTGGCCGTTGTTCATCATTCTTGGGCAGGCGTCTCTTTCCAGGGCCCCGGTTTCCTGAAGCCGCTATCCAGGTCATCGAACATCATCCGGACAAAATCCCTCTCATCCCTGTCCACGAAAACTGCCTGGCCCTCCAGGAATGCGGGGAAGTATTCGTCAGCGAGAAATTCCCAGCTTTCCTCTTCCTTGAAGGGGATGATGGGATAGAGCCGGGCGCCTGCAGTCTGCGCGGCAAGCCAGGCCGAATAGGTCGTTCCGATTATCAGAAGGGATTCCTGGTCATAGCCATTCCTCAGGGCCATCCGCACATATTCGGGAAAATCACCGCGTTCGGCGCCGGCAATCCGAAGGAAGCAATCGCCCATATCGGCGACTTCCCACTGATTGAGCGCCACAGATTCGGGGAAACTGCTGTATGCAAGAATTTCCGCTTTGGGTGCCACTTCCTTGACCATGCGAAGGAAACCTGCAGCCTGAGGGAAACTCTTGGCACAGCCGATCGAGGCGATGAGTTTTTCGGAAGTGGATATCCAGCTCAGGATGAGTCTTTCCGGACTTCCCTCGTGCGCAGCCGCGAGCTGCATTGGGTCGCGGGCAGTCGTTGCCAGAAAGGAATCCAGCGCCTTTATCACGGCAGCTCGCCGGATTGAAGGCGAATGACGATTCAGCAGGCGCAGGGCTGAAAGCAGGATCAGCAAAGGATCCTGTCCACGGAGGCGTGAAGTCAGGGCGAGGGATCGCCACAGATGGCCGCACAAAAGGGGATGTACTCCCCAGGAAAAGCATTCGACAAAAGCAGGGAGATATGCCTGTTCATGCCTGAGGGCAAGAGTATCGAAAACGGCGCCTTCGGATTCGACCAGGATAAGGACTTCCCTGGCGCACTTCCCCATCAGGGGCGCATCCCCGCTTTCTGCCGGATTTTCTGGCTTGATGGTGTGTGGTCTGGTCGCATTGATCCTTGACCGTTTCCGTATCGTCGTCCTTGAGGATTGAAAGCCGTCCATGATGTGCACACTTCTCAAGAAGATTCTCCCATGAGCAAAATATCGGCATGAGCCTCCGGGGACTTGACCACCGGGCAAGAAAATAACCATGCTTGGCCCATGCCACATACAGCATTCAACTCTTCAGATGAAATTTTCGATTTTCTCATGGGCTACGTGAATGTGGAAAAAGGCCAGAAGACCGAGTTTAAGTTGGATCGTATGCGCTGGCTTGCGGAAAAACTCGGGAATCCCCACAAGGGGCGGCTGACAATTCACGTTGCCGGATCAAAGGGCAAGGGATCGGTCGCCACAATGTGCGCCTGCATTGCGAAGGAATCCGGATACAGGACTGGACTCTACACATCGCCGCATATCCTTCGCTGGAAGGAACGAATTGCCCTTGCCGGCGAGCAGATGCCGGAATCCATCCTCATCGCTGCTGCGGAAGAAGTGATCCCCCTTGTCGATGGAGCCGGCCCGGCGGATTTTCCGGGCAGCGAGTTGCCTACCTATTTCGAACTTACGACCCTGATCGCTTTCTGCGCCTTCAGGCTGGCTGGCTGCGCGGTGCAGGTCATAGAAGTAGGGCTTGGCGGCAGGCTCGATTCGACCAACATTGTCGACCCGGACATTTCCGTCATTACGCCGATAGAACTTGAGCATACCCAGTACCTGGGCGACACAATCGCCCAAATTGCAGGAGAGAAGGCAGGCATCATAAAGCAGGGAAAACCGGTTTGTATCTCTCCGCAGAAGGATGAAGCTTTTGCGGTTTTCAAAAAGACGGCCGCCGAGAGAAATAGCCCCTTTTTCAGTCTCCCTGAAACCATCGAAATAAGGAATTGTCAGATTGGAACCGGGGGGACAGATTGCAGCCTCTTTCCATCAGAGGGCAGTCCCCTGGCCGTCAGATCGGCATTGACCGGCCAAGGCGTCCAGGTTCACAGCCCAATGCCGGGCAAGGTGCAATCGCAGAACATGGCTCTCGCCACGCTGGCTTGCATAATGACGATGCCGGAGGTTTCGCGCGAGGCAATCCGCAAAGGCCTTGCCGCTGCCACCCTGCCCGCCCGTTTCGAACTTCTGCGCAATGATCCGCTCATCATTGCTGATGGCGCGCATACGCCAGCCTCCGTGGCTGCGACCATCGAAACGCTGGAGTCGATTGTCCCTGGCGAAAAAACCCTGCTCTTCGGCTGCGCCATAGACAAGAAATATCAGGAGCTTGTCAGCCTCCTTGCGCATCATTTCTCATCCATCATCGTCACCAGGCCGGGAAGCTTCAAGCAGAGCAATCCGGATGAGGTGTTTGTGGCCTTCCGGACCCTCGGTGCTCCGGCCGAACTGATTCCCGATACCCAGCAGGCTATTGTGAAGGCCATCGCCGTTGCGAGCGCACGCCGCTCGATGCTGCTGGTGACCGGGTCTTTCTACCTCTGCGCCGAAGTCAAACTCCTGCTGGGTTCCTGAAAAAGATCGCCGGACTGCGGCCTTGGCCAAGGCCTTGGATCAAATTATAGAGAGCAAGCTCTGAATTATGCCAATGAGCACGCCAAGAATGCCGCCTAATGCCGTTATCCAGTTGAGTTCCTTTTTGACGACGCGCATGACGACTTCCTCGGCTTCCCGGATATCGAGGGCGTTGATCTTGTCGATGACCATATTCTTTACATCCAGCATATCGATAATCCTGCCCATGTTGTCGGAAAGTGCATCGATGCCTGCCGATGCGATGCGGCTGGCAAGGACATGCTTCTGCGCCTCCTGCACCTGCAGGACCTCGCCCAGACTTTTTTCTGCAACGAGAGCCATGTAGCGATCCCAGAAAGCCGTGATTGCGTCTGGAATGAGGGGGGCGGTGCCGGAAATTGTCTGGATGGCGGGACTTGCAGCTTCTCTCTCGACAGAATTCCCCACAAACTGCACAGACGAGCCTTTTCCTGACAGGATGGATGCAAAACCAGGAAGCAACTGACCAAGGGTCTTGTCCTGAATCTCCTCATAGCGAGATTCGGCCCGCTGGGCAAAATCCGAGGCATCTCCATTCATCGCATCCAGGAATTCCCTGAAAGCTGCTTTCATATCTTCGGCAGGCAGGAATCCGCCAATGAGGTCTGCTCCAGCATCTCCCCCTGTCGTCCCGGCGTCGGGGGCTCCCTGCCGTGGCCTGCAAAAATATTCCATGATCGACTGGGTGGTCTTCTCCCTGAATTCCGGAGAGCGGAGCATGCCCATCAGCTTTTCGCTCAGGCTGCCCATTAGGCCAGGCATGGCTTCCTGGAGTTTCTTCTCGTAATTGAGTGAACTGACCAACAGGCGCTGCACGGTGCCCAGGCTGTCAATCGCCTGTCTGATGAGACCGCGAAGCAATTCTTCGGCCTTTGCCCTTGTCGATTCCTTCTCCAGCCACGATTCGAGAGGTGGCAGGACGGAGTCATAAAGAGACTGGACCAGTGTAGTGATGATCGGCGATACGGCGCTGAAAGGCAGAAGTGCTTCCCGTTCTTCCCGTGAGCTCGCAGCCATGGAGTCGACCAGGGAATCCGAAAGTTTCCTGGCATCGTCGGTGCCGCATTTTTCCGCCACAATCTTCGCAATCCTTCCCACTTGTTCCTTCGTGACAAGGGAACCCAGCGGCATCGAAGTCAACGAAGAAGCTGCCGATGTCAATGCTGACCTGCCAGCTTGCCTGAATTCATCTGACTGAAGAAAATTCCCGAGCGATTGCTCCGCAAAGCTTTTTGCCCCGGCCGCGCCAGCCCCTGTCTCGCGAATCTCACCGGCCTCCTGTACCTTCGCCGCTTGCACGGGAGCAGCCGGTTTCAGCTGCTCCATGAGCCCGGATACGCTCCCTGACAGTAACTTGTCGATGATCGAATAGAGGCCTTCCTCGATTTTTCCCCTGAGGACTGGCTGATTGATGCGCGATTTGAAAACTTGCGGATTAAGCAGCTCGGTCGAAACGATATCGCCGACGCTGTCCGTGAGCTTTTCTCTTTCGCGCGGCAGGATTCCCGGCGTAAAGGGAAGCTTGAATCTGCCGATATAGATGGGCTTGAGAGGCCTGAACAGCATCTTGATGGCAAGCCAATTCGTAAAAAGACCAATTATGCCTCCGACGAGAGGCGGCATTATCCAAATCTTGAAAAAATCCATTATCTGCTCCCAATCAGGATTCTAGGGAAGGTCACTTAAAAAGCTGGGCAGCCTTCGTGGCCTGCTCTTCTGTGGAAAAAAGCTGAATGTCGCTACCATGGATCCACCCCTCGGCTGACGAGTCCTTGTATCGGTACCAGAGGCCGCCCAGGTCCGCTCCCCGGGGATCGATTTTCCTTTCAGGACACTGGAACACGGTTCCGCCGCGAACGACAGCCACTTGAGCCGAATTTGCATCCGCTCCCGCCCTCAGCTTCGCATAAGCCGTATTCACCATTGCCCATCCAATGCCTGAGGACGCAACAGGGTCGGCGGGCAACTTCATGAAGCGGGAATAGCCTTTTGAACAGGCGGTCGAAAATGTCAACGCCAGAATAATGATCATCGAAGCGGCAAGCGTGGTTACAGGCCGAAGCCTTGTGTTTTTCGCGCCTCCCGTCCCGACGGGGAAATTGCACTCTCTCATAGACTGGTGGAACCCTCTGCTCTTGAAATCCTTCTCTTGAATTTATCGAAATACAGGTTAAAATGAAAGCCAATGTCCCAAAAAAGACACATTATCACCGTCTGTCTTGTTTCCCTCGCGATGGCGGCGCTTTCAAAACCCGCCTTCCTGCATGCAGAGCCCGCATCCATACCGGCTGTCGAACTCAGGGTTTCTGCCGGGCCTGTTTTCTCCAGGACCTCCTTGCCAGACATGAATCCAGGCATCCAGGGAAGCCTCGGCGCTTCCTTCGGCGCTTCGGTCCAGTCTGCCCCGTTCCTGCCTTCGCCGGCACTGGCCGCGATGGGAACTCTTGAATTATCGATTTTCAATTTCGCGCAATCCGCCGTAACGAGCGACGGACAGCTGTACCGTGCCTGGCAGTGTCTGGGCCTAAACCTCATGGGTGGCCTTATCTCGGGGTCGATCATGCTGCCCCTGGTCAATGTCCCCGCCGAATTCAGCCTCCAGGCAGGAGCGGGACTCCGGGCCGCCCGTTATACCGGCACTGGACTCGTATCGGCATACCCTGCCTTCCTGGCCAGGCTGGCCCTGGAGTTTGTCCACGGCTCGGGGCCAGGATGGGGGCTAGCTCTTCCATTTGAGTACGCAACGAAAGCAGGTGCATCGATCTTCGTTTTCGGGCTCTGTGGTATCTGGAGGATCAGATGAAATCGATGCCGAGAAAGCGACTGACCCGAAGTGCCTTGTTCCTCGTCATTCTCGTCCCCTTCTTTGCGCTCGCTTCATCCTGTTCGAGAGGACAGCTCAGCACGGCGCATTACTACCTATGCATTGGCATCGC
>JAJFUL010000094.1 GCA_021372425.1 Spirochaetaceae bacterium | reverse complement strand
TCGTTATTGCGGTACTGGCAATCTGCTTCGCTTTTCTGTATCCAACGCTCCAATGGTATTTCTGGACCCCGAAAGAGGATCAGGCTATTGCAGCGGGATCCAGAGAGCAGATCCGCGAATATTCCCGGAGGACAGCCTATTCCATCGTTGGTGATATCAAGGCCAAGGCAATCGCGGGGGACAGTTCGGATCTTTCGAAGGAGTATAATCTTGAGGTCCAGCTGGCCAAAAAGGCATACAAGGATTCGGGGCGTCCAGTGCCCAAAATCTGGAATGCCGAAAGCCTGCTTGGCGCCTTCCGCAATGAAAAAGCCATGTTCGATGCCATCGAGGGCAAGTACAGGGAACAGGTGCTTTCCCTCAAGAATGTACATGGAAATGCAATGCAGCTGGGGTTGGACTTGGCAGGCGGCATGTCAGTCGTCATACAGGCCGACCTTGAAGGCACTGCCCAGAGACTTGGCCACGATCTGAGCGCCGCCGAGCGCGAGGAAGCCATGACCCGGGCTGTCGAGATACTCAGCACCCGCATCGATCAGTTCGGCTTAAGCGAGCCTGTTATCAGGCGACAGGGCGCGGACCAGATCTATGTAGAGATTCCCGGGACCGCCGATCCCGACCGGATCAATTCGATCATCATGGGCAAGGGCAATCTCGCTTTCTATATTGTGGATTCCGAAGCGACTGCTGCGCTGAACGAATATCTTGCGAAGAATCCTCTCGGTGTCGACGAAAAAACGATGACTGTCGCCCAGGCAGGCATAGTGCCGGAAGGCAAGGTCATCCGGAAAGTGTATACCAAGGACAACTATGGCCTGGATGAGTTTACCGGCCAGTACATGGTGCTCGAAAGCAAGCCGGGACTCGATGGAAGCCACATCCAGAGCGCGACGGTTTCCACCGATTCAATTACCGGGAAGCCCGAGACCAACTTCGTCCTGGATTCCGAAGGTGGTACCATCTTCTACGACCTTACTACCAAGAACGTGAAGAAGACGCTCGCAGTGGTGTTGGATGACAGGATCAAATCCTACGCGGTGATCCAGGAACCGATCCGCGAATCGGTAAGGATTTCTGGCTTTGGCGCCGATGAAGCGCAATCGCTCGCTACCCTGCTCAGGACTGCGGCACTGCCTGTCAGCCTTTCGGTCGTGAACCAGCAGGCCATTGGCGCCTCGCTTGGCGAGGATGCCATCCAACAGGGTGAGAAAGCCATCATTGTCGGCCTTCTTGCGGTTTTCCTGTTCATGTTTGCTTACTACAAGGGTGCCGGTGTCAACGCGACCATCGCGCAGATCTTTAACCTCTACATAATGCTGGCGGTGCTTTCGGCCTTCAAGTTGACATTGAGCCTGCCTTCAATAGCAGGATTCGTCCTCACCATAGGAATGGCAGTCGATGCGAACGTTGTCATCTTTGAACGAATAAAAGAGGAATTGAGGGCCGGCAAGTCCCGCAAGGCATCCATCGATGCAGGCTTCCACAAGGCATTCTGGGCCGTCATGGACTCCAATATAACGACCATCATCGCGGCAATATTCCTTGCCCAACTTGGCTCGGGCTCAATTCAGGGATTTGCAATATCCCTTGCAATCGGCAACGTGACGAGTCTGTTCACCTCCCTGTTCGTGTCAAGGTTGATTTTTGATTTCGAGACCGATGTTCTCCACATGAAGCGTGTCTCCATCAGCTGGAGGATCAAATAAATGAAACGTGTCATCAGATTCAGCCGCTTTTTTATTCCGGCAGTGATTGTCTCCAGTGCTCTGATTATCTTCGGGCTTTATGGCTACTTTACGAAAGGCTTCAATCTCGGCGTCGATTTCCAGGCCGGTATCAACCAGACTGTCCAGCTTGCTCTGCCTGTTGCGAGCGCGACCTACTCTGAACAAGGTAATGCCGAGCTTCGCATCTCTGATACGGCCATGACCGTCGTTCTCTCCGGCGCAGGAAGCGATGAGAAAACCGAAGTTTTCGATTTCAAGACCTATGCAACGATGGGCGATTTGGCAAAAGCCCTGTCGGGAATCCCGGGGATCTCCATCACTATCGAGACTGGTGCCGAGACTCTGCCTTCGACCTTGCTGGTGCCGACCTATGAGGGTAATACCTACCTCAACGCCACTCCTATGGTACTCCATCGAGCGCCGCAGAATGAAAGCGAGCAGTTTGCCACCATCGAACAGGTCAGGCAGGCGCTCTCCGGACTTGGCGACGTTTCGGTCCAAACCCTGCAGCCCGCTTCTTCCCAGCGCTATCTGATCCGTGTCCAGGATGAGGGCAAGGACAGCAATTTTGCCGCGAATTCGCGCGCAGCAGTAAAATCGGGGCTCGAGGCCAAATTCGGCGTCGACCGCGTCGTTGTACTCAAGACCGATATTGTGGGCGCCCGCTATTCCGAGAACCTCTCCCGAAAGGTTATCTGGCTTATCGCCGGAACCCTTCTAGTGATTCTCATCTATTCAGCAATCCGCTTCAAGATCGAGTATGCCATCGGTGCGGTCCTCGCGATCATCCATGATGCCCTCATAATGGTGAGCTTCATCGTATGGACGAGGATGGAATTCAATACGCAGAGCATCGCTGCAATCCTGACAATTTTGGGCTATTCGATAAACGACACGATCGTGCAGTTCGACCGTGTGCGTGAGGAACGGAAACTGAGGCCAAACGACAAGTTCGTCGATGTGCTCGATTCGGCACTGACCATTACGTTGGGCAGGACCATCATCACGACAGCGGCGACCTTGCTCACCGTCTTGTCGCTGTACTTCTTCATGACTGGCAGCAACAAGGACTTCGCTCTCGCACTCCTGGTCGGCATGATTTCAGGAACCTACTCCACGATTTACATCGCCAGCGCTTTCGTCCTGTGGTGGAACAACCGCAAGGACAAGAAGGAAAAGGCGAAGCAGCAGCGAGGCGGGCAGACTGCCAGCACCGCGCCGGCAAAACCTGCTGCCAAGGGGAACGCCTGAAAAGAGGCTTGCTGACCCGGCAGCAAGACAGCGCACAACATTTTGCGATAATAGCCCGTCGTAGGGAGCTTATCGCAAAAAACACCACTATTAAGCTGCCGGGTCAGTAAAGCACTAGTCGGTATTCGTAGCTGATTTTACCATGAAAAAGGGGCTGTACATCGCTTTCTGATGCCCAGCCCTTTTTTATTGTCTGTTTCCTGTTTGCTCTTTACATGGAGAAGCAAGATAGGGTATATTTGCAACGCTTCGGCGCCGTACCCAAGTGGTAAGGGAGAGGTCTGCAAAACCTTTATGCGGCGGTCCAATTCCGCCCGGCGCCTTAATTTCTTATTGACGGTTCACCTTGTTCATTCTAGAGTGAAATTGCAAAATGAGACAGAAAAGCTTTTCCGGGACTGACAGGGAATCTCAGGGCAGAAACAAGGCTGCGATTTCTGCTTTGCCTTTTCCGATCCTACTGGCAGCAATCATACTGACATCATTTTTCATGTTCTCCAATCGCATGAAAGCTAATGAGCAGGCGCTCTGCCGCAGTATTGCGACAGCAGCATCGCGGACCATTGCCGCTTCCCTTTCCGACTCGGTGAAGCTCGGCGAAACCCTTGGCGATGCGTTGTCCCGTAACCCGGATTTGGACAAAGGGCAGATTGCCGCATTGTCGCGGCAGATTATGGACTCAGGCCCATGGGTGACAGGCCTGACTACGGCTCCCGGCGCAGTAGTAAAGTATCATTACCCGGAAGAAGGAAATGAATCGCTCATTGGCCATGATTTGCTTTCAAATCCGGACAGGCGGTATGCCTTGACCCTTGCCGCCGGACTCAAGGCTCCTGTAATATCCGGCCCTTATGAATCGGTCGATGACGGGAGGGTTTTCTTCATCCGCTATCCCGTTTTCCACGGGGAAAAGTTGTGGGGCTTCACCAGCGCGACGATTGACTATGATGTCTGGATCAAGGCTTTGGACCTTGAAGGTACGTACCCGGATATTTCCTTTGCCATTTCCCGCAAGCCTGATGAATACAGCAGCGCAGGCGACATCAAGGCAAACGCTCCGGGATCAATCATCTGCGAGATACCTGTACAGGGCGGCGCCATCTGGCAGTTGCACGTCAAACCCACCAGGGGATGGACGTCATTTGACCCATTCCTGCTAATCCTGCTGGTTGCCGGCCTTCTGGCCGCAGTTTTCCTGTTCCTGATACTTTATCAGAATAACAAACGAGCCGCAAAAGCCGCTCCGCAAGCCATGGCTGAACGGCCGGCTCATACCCTGGCTGCCAAGAATGAACCAGAAGCCCGGGCAGATTACGGCGCTGCTGGCCAGGAAGGGCATGCTGCACTTGGGCAGGAAAAGACATCTGATGCTTCTGCCTGTCCGCCCGAAGTCAGGCAGAAAAGCGCCGAAGGGCACAGGGCTTTTGGAGTCCTCGGTTCAGCCCGCCCGGCAGAGAATATGGAGCAAGCCCCCCAGCCGCCTGAAAGACTGAGCCAGCAAAAACCACAAAGACCACCCGAGGAAGTGATTTCGTCTGAAAACGCTGACCTTCCGAGATTCAGGGGACAGACTGTTCCAGGCGAAATATTCATGCCCGAATCTCCCGTCAAAGGCAATTTTGCATCCTTGCTCATGAAGGTATCAGAGCAGGAGAGCGGTTTCCAGGAGCAGCCTGAACCTGTCGCCCAACCCGTCACCATGCAGTCTGCAGCAGCGCCTGTCGATGAACCCATCCCCGTGCCT
>JAJFUL010000076.1 GCA_021372425.1 Spirochaetaceae bacterium | reverse complement strand
ACCCGAATAAGTGAATAAAGCGCAACGAGGGACGGGAGCGCAAGCTCCTGTCCCGGCTTCGCGGAGGAATGCGATGTCGGATGCAAACCCGATACTGTCAGTCAAAGGCATAACCAAGCGTTTTCCGGGCGTTCTCGCCCTTGATAAAGTATATTTCAGTCTTGCCAAAGGCGAAGTACATGCTTTGGTCGGGGAGAACGGCGCCGGAAAATCGACCCTCATGAAAGTTCTCCTGGGCATTTACAGGCAAGATGAAGGCGAAATGATCCTGAAAGGGGAGCGTTACTCGCCTGGTTCGCCGGCGGACGCGCTCAAGTGTGGAGTCTCGATGATCCATCAGGAAATCAGCCTGGTACCCGAAATGACAATTTCGGAAAACATCTGGATAGGCCGGGGGAAACAATTCAGCAGACATGGTTTTATCGATTTTGGCCTGATGAGGGACAAGACCATTGAGATTCTCGAAATGATGAAAGTTACGCTGGATCCCGATGCGGAAGTCGCCCACCTGAGCATTGCGGCGATGCAACTCGTGGAGATAGCGAGGGCTATCTCCTACAATTCGGATATCATCATCATGGATGAGCCAACATCCGCGTTGACCTCGGACGAAGTGGAGGCGCTTTACGCCATCATTCGAGACATGACTTTGAAGGGAAAGAGTATCGTCTTCATTTCCCACAAGCTCGACGAAGTCTACAGAATTTGTGACCGCGTGACAGTACTGCGTGACGGCACTTTTGTCAGCACGGATCCGATCAGTGAGCTCACCAGAGGGGAACTGATCAACCGGATGGTGGGACGCGAGCTGAAGGTCATGTACCCCAAGGCCGACGTAAAGATCGGAGAACCAGTCCTTGAAGTCAAGGGTCTTACAAGGAAAGGATTTTTCGAGAATGTCAGCTTTACCGTGCACAAGGGCGAATTGTTGGGATTCAGCGGCCTCATGGGAGCAGGCCGCACCGAAATCATGCAATCGATATTCGGCATTGACCCCTTCGACGCAGGCCAGGTCTTCCTAAAGGGCAAAGAGCTGAAGATCGGTAACACACGGGACGCCATCGGCAACAAGATCGCCATGGTGACCGAGGATCGCTTGCGGCGCGGCATCATTGCCAACCTGCCAGTCAAATACAACATCACGCTCGCTTTCCTGAAGGGAATAGCAAAGATGGGCTTCCTCAGCAAAAGGAAAGAGAACGAGAGCAGCAAGCGCATGATCGAGCGACTGAAGATCAAGGCGCCATCCGCCGAATCCGAGGTTTCCCTTTTGAGCGGCGGCAACCAGCAGAAAGTGATTCTCGGGAAATGGCTCCTCAACGATCCGCAAGTCTTCATTCTGGACGAACCCACACGCGGTATCGACGTCGGTGCAAAATCCGAAATCTATAGGCTCATCGGAGAGATGGCGGCCCAGGGCAAGGCTATCATCATTGTCTCTTCCGAATTGCCAGAGATCATCGGAGTATGCGACAGGATCCTTGTCGTCAGGGGAGGCAGGATTGTGGGCGAGCATGCACGCAAGGATTTTTCACAGGAAGCGATCATGAAAGACGCTTTCGGAACTAAATAGCATTCCAACCAAAGCTTCGAGAGGTGAAAGGAAATGGGCAGCACGACCGGTAAAGCGAAAGGCCTCGCCGATACGATAATGGAATTCTTTCTCAAAAATAAAGCCCTCTTTTTGATGCTGATTTTCGGCATATTTTCCCAGATAATCACCAAGGGCAATTTCATGTCCGCCGGCAACCTGATGAGTGTTTCAAGGCAGATTGCTGTTTCGACGATCATAAGCGTCGGCTTCACCGTGATACTCGCATCTGGTCAGATGGATCTCTCCGTCGGCTCGATGATGAGCATGGTAGGCATCTGCTATGGATTCCTGAGCAAGGTTCTGCCTTTCCCCGTGGCAATCCTGGCGACCCTCCTCGTCGGCGCGATTTCGGGTTTCGCCAATGGCTTCATGATCAGGGTATTCAAACTGCCGGCGTTCGTCCTCACGCTCGCGATGTCGCAGGTGTTCAAGGGGCTATCATATTTGCTCTGTGACGGGAAATCGGTCGGCGGATTGAGCGAT
>JAJFUL010000052.1 GCA_021372425.1 Spirochaetaceae bacterium | reverse complement strand
CGTCGAACCGTTTCCTCATGGTGGTAGTATCGATTCAAAGGCAAACAGATAAAAGCTAGCCAATGAAGCATATCCAACGACGGAATACGGTCCTGTTCCCTTGACTGTTGAAGAGGGCACTTATTAGTTTCTCATCTACAGCGTTGCTGATCAATGAACTTGAGAGCATCAATCTATTGATCCCTGCAAGTGCATCAGCAGTTTCGAGGTTTTCGGGGTCAGGCGGATGTTCCATCAGGCTCTATAAAAAGCTCCGCACAAGAGGCGTTGACATGGCACAACCGAAGCACTCATCTTTCAGCGAGGTTTTACAAATTATTTCTCAAGGAAGAGAACGGACTAATCTCCTGAGAAAATACGAACAGAAGGCGATTGCATTTCTGGTTCAGCGTGTTCCTTCATGGGTCAGTTCCGACATGCTCACTGGAATCGGCTTTATGGGAAATGTGCTTGTGTGCTTGAGTTTCGTTCTGGGTGCCCGTGTTGATGATCATTACCTTTTGCTTGGCGTGGTAGGCTTCATGATTAGCTGGTTCGGTGATTCGCTCGATGGCAGAATTGCTTATTACCGGAACAGTCCGCGAAAATGGTATGGGTTTTCACTCGATCTCGCTGTCGATTGGGCCGGCATCGTTCTGATAGGCCTGGGATTCATGATTTATGCAGACAATTTTTCGAAATTTCTCGGCTATGCCTTTGTAACCTTGTACGGCCTGGAAATAATTATAGCGCTGCTTCGATACAAGATTACAGGGAAATATTCCATCGATTCAGGCATCTTCGGTCCAACGGAAGTAAGGATTCTCATTTCGATCTTCATGATTCTCGAAGTTATTTTTAATGGTCTTATTTTGTATATGGCTGCAATTGCTGTCGTTATTCTTGTTGTCTCGAACATTTTGGAATTCAGGAAGCTTTTGAGAATGGCGGACCAGCGCGACCTTGAGGAAAGGAAACAAACAGAGAAAGAAGAAAAGTGACTTTTGCGATAAGGGGCTGTCAGTGAGCCACAAGGGGGCCAAGGCATATGAGTTGACTTAATGCCTTCCTTGCGTTATAAATCCAGAGCGCATACCCCGGTTCGGACCCTGCAACGGGGATTATCAATCGCAAGCAGGGGCCAATTTCCCTTTTTCAGGAGGAATCCGTGAGCGTAAAGATAAGGCTCAAGAAGTTCGGCGCCAAGGCGCGTCCCTATTATAGGATCGTGGTTATGGACACCCGCTCTCCGCGTGACTCAAGGACGATCGACGAGATTGGTCTCTACCATCCCATCGAGGTGGAAGACCAGCAGATAAGGATCGATGAGGAAAAGGCCAAGTATTGGCTCTCCAAAGGTGCCCTGCCTTCCGATACTGTCCGCTCCCTGTTCAACAAGAAGAATATCCAGATCAAATAGCGAGGTCCGTGCGTGGATTCCGCCATTCATCGTGATATGGATCGGACGGCGGCAGAGGCTTTCCGTCCTGGGAGTAAAATGTGGAACGTGATCTAGTCGAATATATTGTCAAATCACTCGTCGAAGATCCCGATGCGGTCGAAATCAAGGTGATCGAAGGGGAAAAATCGACGATTCTGGAGTTGAAGGTTGCCGAGGGGGATGTCGGCAAGGTCATCGGGAAGAACGGACGCATTGCCCGTGCAATCAGGACTATTCTTTCCGCCAGCGCTTCCGCTCAGTCCAAGCGCGTCATCCTCGAGATTCTGGACTGATTTTCTATTTTCGGGAGGCCCGCCCTGCGCGTGCCGCCTGAGGGACGAAGACAAAGGCCGATGGAACCGGAAAAGCAGGAAAAGCTTGTCGCCGTGGCAAGAATCGGCGCTCCGCGAGGACTTGAGGGCTACCTTAAGCTCAAGAGCTATTCCGGCGAATTTGAGCATATAAAAAAGCTGAGCGAGGTAATCCTCGCCCGCGGAGCTGCGGAAGGCGCCGGCAACGCAGAAAAGGCTGGGGATACCGGCAGCACAGGCAACCCAAGTCGCGGGAGCCCCCAAGGCCAGCCCAAAACGAGGCGCGCTGTCATCGCGGGGTTCCAGGAAGGCGAATGGGGCTTGAGCGCGCGTTTCGAAGGCTTCGATAGTCCGGAAAAGGCGCGCGAGCTGACAGGCCTCGATATCATGGTGCCGTTTTCGGCGGCGAGCCCACTTGCCGAGAACGAATGGTACATTTGCGACCTGGTCGGCATGCGGGTGCAGCTGGGCTCGGAGGAAATCGGCGAGATCGTCGGCGTCCTCGAAGGCGGGGCAGATCCCCTGCTCGAGCTGCGGATCTCGGCAACAGGGAAGACAGCGCTCGTTCCTTTCCGGAACCAGTTTGTTGGCAGGATCGACAAGAATGCCGGCAGCCTCGAGCTTCTGGCAGGGTGGCTTCTCGAATGAAGTTCACGATCCTTACGCTCTTCCCTGAAATAGTGAAGGCGTATTTCGAAGCTTCGGTGATGAAAAAGGCGGTCGCAGCCGGCATCATTGAGTATGAGCTCGTGAACATACGCGATTATGCGCACGACAGGCACCATAAGTGCGACGACGAGGTGTTTGGCGGTGGCGCGGGCATGCTGATGAAGCCTGAGCCCCTGGATAGGGCGCTCGAGGCTGCCGGCTCGCCAGCCCAGCGTACCGTGTATGTGACTCCCTCTGGCCGGCTGTTCAACCAGAAAATGGCCGAGGAGTTCGCCAGCGGGGGGAACCTGATCATTGTCTGCGGGCGTTACGAGGGTATCGACCAGCGCATCATCGATACCCGTATCACTGACGAGGTTTCTATCGGCGATTATGTGCTTTCCAGCGGAGAAGTCGCCGCGATGGTCCTTGTCGATGCGGTTTACCGGCTTAAACCCGGCGTGATATCCGGCGAATCCCTTGAGGAGGAAAGCTTTGCCTCGGGGCTTCTCGAGTATCCCCAGTATACAAGGCCGGCTGTTTATGATACTATGCGGGTTCCTGATGTTTTGACATCGGGGAACCATGCACAAATCGCTCGTTGGAGACTGAAGGCAAGCGTCGCCAAGACGCTGGCCTACCGTCCCGAGCTTCTGTCCAAGGACAATCTGCCCGGCGAAGTGGACAGTTTATTGCGTGAGGTCATCGATGAAGGGGGATGGCATGAACCTGGTACAAGCGATCCAGGCCGAACAGATCAAAAGTGAGCTTCCTGCGTTCTGCGTGGGTGACACCGTTCGCGTGAGCTTTAAGATCGTTGAAGGCAAGACAGAACGAGTTCAGGCCTATGAAGGCTTGGTGATTGCGATGAAGAATGCCGGTATCGGCAAAACCTTTACCGTGCGCAAGAATTCCTACGGCATCGGCGTGGAGCGTGTTTTCCCGCTCAATTCCCCGAGGGTCGAGAGCGTCGAAGTCCTCCGCAGGGGCAAGGTTCGCCGTGCCAAGCTGTATTACATCCGCACGAAGGTCGGCAAAAAGTCGAAGGTCAAGGAACTCATCGTTTCCAAGAAGCCCGAAGGTGGAACCGAAGCCTGAATTGGCTTCTGCAAACAGAATTTCCAGCCTTGAAAAGGCTGCCAGGAGCCCGGCAAACTGCCGGGCTTTTTTTGTCTGGGACCACCCGTCCTGTCAGTCATGCCGCGGAATTCCATGAAAATGAAGCTGCTGAATCGGGAATTCATATTGCGGCGTTCTTTTTATATGAGTGACAGTATAAGTGACAGCAATTCGATGTG
>JAJFUL010000046.1 GCA_021372425.1 Spirochaetaceae bacterium | reverse complement strand
GTTATTCGATTTCCTCAATTTAAAAGACAGCTATCTGCTGGACGCCGGCGGAAAAAAGAAAATCGATACAATCGAAAAAATTGAATTCGCCAATGTCTCGTTTACCTACCCGAATGGGAAATGCGCCCTGAAAGACCTGTCATTTGTGGTGGAAAAAGGCGACGTGTTGGCTCTCGTGGGAGAGAACGGCTCCGGCAAAACCACGCTCGTTAAACTCATGGCCGGCCTGTACCAGCCAAGTGCGGGCGAAATAATTGTTAACGGCGTAAACCTGCGCGAAATCGATCCAGCCTCCTACAGACGGCAGATCAGCGCGGTGTTTCAGGACTATATGGAGTATGCGCTGTCGCTGAAAGAAAACGTAACGCTCGCGGAAACCTCCGACGAAGAGTTTGACGCATTCCTTGAACGCACCAGGCAAAAAATGGACTTGTCGTTCGTGGATAAGCTCGCCGGTAAAAGCGACGAAAAACTTGGGCTCGAATTCGGGGGCGCGGAGCTTTCCGGAGGCCAGTGGCAGCGGCTCGCTATCCTCCGCGGCCTGAAAAAGGACAATAGCCTGCTTCTGGTCGACGAGCCTACCGCCAGTATCGACCCCAAACAGGAGGCCGCCGTTTTCGACGAACTCGCAGGCCATTTTTCCGGCATCACCGTGCTGGTGACGCATCGCCTCGGCAGCGTGCGGCTGTCATCCAAAATTTTCGTCCTGCAGGATGGCCGCATCGTGGAGACGGGAGCGCACGACGACTTGCTGAATCGAGGTGGCCACTACGCCGAACTCTACAACGCACAGGCGAACATGTATAAGTGATCCTCAGACATCTTGTTTCTCGCCGCATTCATAGGTATTTTATAAAGAGAATGAAAGGGACTGTAGAAGACGAGGGCGAGGCAATCGCCCAGGACGAACAGCAAGCTGAGCCCCGGGAGCCTGGCGAATACCACGTGTTTCTGTTGAACGATGATTTCACCACAATGGAATTCGTCATTTCAGTGCTTATGACCGTTTTCCACAAATCCCTGTCCGAAGCGACACGGATCATGCTGGACGTGCACAGGAAGGGCAGGGGTCTTGTGGGTGAATATACCTATGATATCGCCGCTACCAAAATAGCCCAGGTACATCTTTTGGCGCGGCAGATGGGATTTCCCTTGCGATGTACCATGGAGAGAGCATAAATCATGAAAGTAAGTCAGGAAGTGCAGGCCATTTTCAACGCTGCCTATAACGAAGCAAAGTTGCGGAATCATGAATACTTGACTCCGGAACACATACTCTACGCCGGGCTTTCCTTTGAAAAGGTCCGCTCGGTTTTCGAAAGCTGCGATGCCGACATCGACCAGCTGAAACGGGGCATCGAGGCGTATTTCGAACAGAAAGTCCCTGTGGTCCGAAGCAATGTCGAGCCCGTGCAGACCTCCGCCTTCCAGGCGGTGATCGAGCGCGCGGTCATGCAATCGCAGGCTTCAGGCAAGGATGAAGTCGGTGTGTCTGACCTCATCGTCTCGCTCTATGACGAAGAGAGGACCTATGCAGGCTACTACCTCAGGAAAATCGGCATAAAACGCCTCCAACTACTCGAAGTCCTTGCGCACGGCACGAGTGATTCCGAAGAGGACGAAGACATGCTGGGCGGATTCGAGGAAGCCGAGGAGAAAGCCGGGGCCGAGCCTAAAGAGAAAAAAGGCCAGAAACCGGGGCCACTCGAACGCTTCGCAACAGACCTGACGGCGCTGGCTGCCCAGGGGAAGCTCGAACCTGTGATTGGAAGGGAAGCCGAAATTGAGCGGACCATCCAGGTTCTCTGCAGAAGGCTCAAGAACAACCCAATCCACGTCGGCGAGGCCGGCGTCGGCAAGACCGCGATAACCGAAGGGCTTGCGCAGAGGATCGTGGCAGGCGAGGTGCCGCCACTCCTCAGGGGCTACACGATCTACAGCCTCGACATGGGCGCCCTTCTTGCAGGCACCAAATTCCGCGGCGACTTCGAGGAACGCGTCAAGAAAGTCATCGATATCCTGATCAAGAAAGAAAAATCGATCCTCTTCATCGACGAGATACATACGATCATAGGCGCCGGCGCGGTCACCGGCGGTTCCATGGACGCCTCCAATCTCCTCAAGCCAGCGCTCACTTCGGGCAAGCTCCGCTGCATCGGCTCGACGACCTACGACGAGTACAACAAGATTTTCGAGAAGGACCGCGCACTTTCGCGCCGCTTCCAGAAGATTGACATCGTCGAGCCGACCGAGGGCGAAACGGTGGAAATCCTGAAGGGCCTGCGCCCCAAGTACGAGGAATACCACCGCGTGCATTATTCCGACGACGCGCTCGAAGCTGCTGTAAAGCTTTCGGCGCAGTTCATAACGGAGCGCAGGCTGCCGGACAAGGCTATCGACGTGATCGATGAAGCCGGTGCCCGCGCCCGCATGAAGGCCTACAAAGAAGGCGGGGATCAGGAAATCACGACTTCCGACATCAAAGTGCCGGAAATCGAGACTGTCGTAGCCAAGATAGCGAGAATTCCGGAACGCTCAGTCTCTTCCTCGGAAAAGGAGAGGCTCGCAGGGCTCGAACCAGCCTTGAAAGGAAACGTGTTCGGGCAGGACGCCGCCATCGATATGGTGGTCAAGGCAGTGAAGCGCAGCAGGGCAGGCTTCCGCGATGCAAACAAGCCGATCGCCAATTTCCTCTTCGTCGGCCCGACCGGCGTTGGTAAAACCGAATTGGCGAGGCAACTGGCGACGCAGCTGGGCGTGACCCTGCACCGGTTCGACATGAGCGAATACCAGGAAAAGCACACTGTTTCAAGGCTCATAGGCTCCCCGCCCGGCTACGTCGGCTACGAGGAAGGCGGCCTCCTGACGGATGCCATCCGCAAGAACCCGCACGCTGTCGTGTTGCTCGATGAAATCGAGAAGGCGCATCCCGACATCTACAATATTCTACTCCAGATAATGGACTATGCCACCCTGACGGACAATCAGGGCCGGAAAGCGGATTTCAGAAATGTAATCCTCATAATGACGAGCAACGCCGGAGCACGCGACGTGGGGAAGAACATGATCGGTTTCGGCGAGCGTGCCATGACCGACTCGGCGCTGGATGATGCGGTTGAAAGGACCTTCACCCCCGAATTCCGCAACAGGCTGGATGCCATCGTCCACTTCAACAATCTGCCGCTGCCCATGATCGAGAGAATTGTCATGAAGAACCTGGACGACTTCAGGTTGCAGCTGGCCGAAAAGAAAGTACGCCTGATCACGACCGATGCCGTGATACATTATCTGGCCGAGAAGGGCTATTCTCGCGAGTTTGGGGCGAGGAATATCGGACGTCTTGTCGAGGACAAGATCAAATCATTCTTCGTCGACGAAGTCCTGTTCGGCAGACTCGAGCATGGCGGCACGGCGATGGCCGATGTGGTGGGCGAAGAAATCATCTTCTCGGTCGAACCGGCGCAGGAATCCCAGCTTGCCGACCAAGCCGGCATAGGTAGCCCAGCAGAACTCAAAGTATAATCCGGTGGAGCCGATGGAGCGCGATTTCATTTTCCCGCCTCCCGATTCAGCAAACCCAGACGGCATCGTCTGCATGGGCGGGGATTTATCCCCCCGTATGCTCCTGTCGGCGTACCGTCAGGGGATTTTCCCTTGGTACGGAGAAAACGAGCCCATCCTCTGGTTCAGCCCGGATCCGCGCTTCGTCGTGCTGCCGGACACGCTGCATATTTCGGAAACGTCGAAGAAGCTCCTGCGGAAAAAACCCTTCGATCTCAGCATCGACATGGATTTCCCTTCTGTCATAAAAAATTGCGCCACTATACCCAGGCCTGGCCAAGCCGGGACATGGATTGTTCCGGACATGGTCGAGGCTTATTGTCGGCTTCATGAATTGGGCTATGCCCATTCGATCGAGGCTTGGAAAGACGGCAGGCTCACTGGCGGGCTCTATGGCGTAAGCCTGGGGAACGCATTCTTTGGCGAGTCCATGTTCAGTCAGGAAAGCGGAGCTTCCCGCTTCGCCTTCCTGAGCTTTGCCAGGCTCCTTTTCGATGAGGGTTTCGCCTTCATCGACAGCCAGGTCCATACCGACTATGTTGCGGGTATGGGAGGCATCTGCATTTCAAGGAGTCAGTACCTTGCGAGGCTCGACGAGGCTCTGGGATGTCCCAACAGGGTGGGTTTCTGGACGGATTCCTTCGGTAAGCGGCTCTCATGCAAGCCAAGCCCTGCCTACAAAAACCTATAGCATATTCTGTCCTTTTTGCGTAAAGTAGGAAAACAATGAAAATTTTGTTCGTGCAATTGCCGCTCCAGGAACCGAATTGGGAAGATGTACCGGCCAATGTACCGCTGGCCGCTGGCTGCCTTTCCGCCTATGCGGAATCCCAAGGCCTCCTGGACCGCTCCGAATGGAGCATTTTCGACGCTGCCACAATGAACTATGGCTCCGATTCCGCGGTTATCGCACGGATCGTATCCGAAGAACCGGATCTTGTCTGTTTCAGCCTTTATGCCTGGAATCTCGAGCGAAGTCTGCATATTGCGGCCAAGGCGCGGGAATTGCTTCCACGCTCCCGCTTCATCGCCGGCGGCCCTGAAGTCGTCGAGGGCATGCCCATACTGTCGCGCTCGCCCTTCCACACCTTGGTGGAAGGCGAAGGTGAATTGCCCTTTGCCATGATTCTGCAGGACGTAAGGCAGCACAAACCGTTGAACCACATCTATTCCGCACCCGACGCGTTTCTCGACCTTTCGACCTTGCCCAATCCTTACCTGGCCGGAACGCTGCCCATAAAAAAAGACGGCACGGTGCATTTCGAGACGATGAGGGGCTGCCCTTTCCGATGCGCCTACTGCTATTATGGCAAGAATTACCCTGTCCTGAGACGCTTCCCACAGGAACAGATGACCTCGCTGATCGGCATGGCTTCGAAAGTCGGCTGCAGTGAAATCTATATTATGGATCCATCCTTCCAGTTCGGGTCGGACCTCGCTCCCAGACTCAAGGCCATAGCCAATGCCAACGCAGCCGGCATTCCTATCCATACCGAGATGCGGCTCGAATCCGTGACGCCCGAAATCGGCGACCTGATGAAAGCCGCCCATATTACGGAAACCGAAGTGGGACTCCAGAGTATCAACCAGAAAGCCTTGGAAGCCATCAACAGGAACTTCGACAAGGATGCTTTCGTCAAGGGAGCCGAGGTCCTCCAGAAGCAGCGCATTCTCATCAAAACTGGCCTCATACTCGGCCTCCCCTTCGACGGCTACGAACAGGTCATCGAGACTTTCGATTTCCTAGGCATGCACGGGCTGGGACAGGAAGCCGAGCTTTATCCCCTGTCGTTCCTGCCAGGGACCGATGCGCGCGAGCGGGCTGACGAATGGGGAATGGCGAGAATGGAACTGCCGCCCTACTGGGTCACCAGCAACGACTGGATTTCGGGAGACGACATGATCGATGCTGTGGCTGCATTCGAGGAAAGCTTCGATGTCGAGTGGGCCGAGCCGCCCTCCCCCCATTTCCTGCCTGAAAAAGAAGGTTTCTGTTCCTTCATAGATACCAGAAAAATCGAAAATATCGACTGGATGCGCCTCAACCCCTCGCAGCTCGCCAACTCAGTCACGCTTCTGGCCGACGCCGACGACCCTGAGAGCCTTTCGCGACTTGTGCGCATAGCCCGCGATCTCAAACGCGATAATCCCTACACGCTTTACCAGATCGTTCTGCTGAGTGATACGAGGATTCCTTCCGAAAAACTGATAGCCCGCATACATGATGCTTTTGTCTACCCAGACCACTATTTCGAGCTTTCCCACTACTTCTCGCCTGATCCGCAGGAAGGCTACCAGACAAGGATGTTCTTCGCCACGAGGAATTTCGCGCTTGCCTACAGAGCGATGGAAGAAGCATTGGACCTGGAGACCATGGTGATTCTGTCCGGAAGGACAGGCTACAACGCCGAAAGACTAGTCGAGTTGCTGCCTTATGTCATCTTCGACAGGGAAGGAATACCTTTCGACCGCCTCTATGAGCTTCTGACCATTTACGCCGACTACCCTTCCATGCTCATCGAAGCTCCTCCCAACCTTTTCTGACTATTCTTCTTTCGATTTCCCCCCGATGGCCCCCAGCAATGGCATTGTACCTGTGATATACATTAGAAATGGCACAAGGCGCATTTGGCCTATTTGGGAGCCCTATTTTGCCGATAATTCAAGGAAGAGGGAAACAATGATCCACCATCAGAAAAGACGGGCAGCCCCAGCATTCTGGGCGTTGCTGGTAATCGTGCTCGTATGGTCCTGCGGAAGCGCTCCGAAGCCCCGCAAGGAAGTGACGCTCAACGACCTCGTCATGAGCGGCGATGTCGATGCCATCAAGAAATTCTATTCAAACCAGGAGCAGCTCAACCAGAAGGATGGCCAGGGACTCTACCCGTTGCATTATGCTGTCATGCGGGGCGATCCGCAAATTGCCGAAATCCTGATGGTGCTTGGTGCGAATCCGGATGTCGTGGATCCCGCCGGCAAGACCCCCTTACGTTATGCGATCGACCGCTCTCAGATACCCATGGTGAAGATGTTGATCGGCAGGGCTGCTGATCCCTTCGTGACGGACGTTTCAGGGGTCAGCCCGGCTGAAGCGGCCCTGAACAGCAGCACGGAAATGCTCCTGGCCGTATTCAACGCGAAGAACATCAATAATTCAGGCCAGGACGGCCGGACCATACTTCACATCGCCGCCGACCGCCTCATGGTCGACGAAGTGAACCTCCTCCTCGACCAGGGAGCCTCTGTTCAGGCGAAGGATAAGGCCGAGCGAAGCGCGCTCGATCTCGCCCTTCTGTCTCCCGATGACAAGAGAGCCGCCATCATTGCAGAAAAACTGATCTTGAAGGGAGCCAATCCCTCATTCCCGGAATTCGAGTGGTTTGCGACTACGGTGCGCTCGGCCGACTTCAACACGGTCCGCTTCAGCAATGGCAACACGCCGCTGCACGAAGCTGTTTCCAGGTTCCAGTTCGGCTTCGTCGATTTCCTCCTCTCGAAAGGCCTGAACGCAAATGTGAAAAACGTCGGCGGGGACGCACCGCTCCATCTGGCGGTACGATCGGGTTGGCTCAGCGGAGCCGAAATCCTGCTGAAGAATGGCGCAGATCCAGACATACGCGATGCGAAGGAAAACACCCCTCTCCACCTTCCCTCGCCGGCCACGCTGCGGCTTAAGATGACTCAGCTGCTTCTCCGCTTCAAGGCGGACCCGGGCCTCAAGGACAAGGAAGGCAATACGCCGCTTCACAAGGCTGTGAAGCTGGCATACGAGCCATCGATCGTTGAAGAACTCATCAAGGCGGGCGCACCTGTCAATTCGGCCAATGTCGGGGGCGATACGCCGCTTATGCTCTGCGTAAAGGCAGGCACCTATGAGTACGCTTCGGCGCTGATAGCTGCGGGAGCCGATGTTTTTCTCCGCAACCTGAACGGAGACAGTCCGCTTTCGGTCGCCGTGGGACAAGGTACCATGGCTGTGGATAAGATCGTCCTGCCATCGAACGTATCGCAGCGGGACAATACGGGGAACAGCATCATCTCGACGGCTGTAACCCTGCGCGGCTCGCCCGAAGTGATCTCGCTGATTCTATCCAAGGGCGCCGACCCCAATGTGCGCAACAACTCAGGAGACAATGCCCTCCATATTGCCGTACGGAACAATCTCGAACCACAAGGCCTCCTGCTCCTGCAGGCAAAAGCCGATATCTTCGCGCAGAACGTCGCCCAGGAGACGCCTGTGTTCCTGGCGCTGACTGCCGCAAACGGACCTTACGACTGGTTCTTCACGCCGGCCGTGACTGCCGCGCGCGACTCCAATGGCGATACGGTGGCACACCTCGCGGCAAGAAAGAACCTGCCCGACGGGCTCGAATACTTGAGGCAAAAAGGAGCCGACATGGAAGCTGTCAATGCAGCGAAGGAAACGCTGCTCCATGTCGCCGTCAGGACCGACGCAGCCGATGCCGTACGCTATCTCATCTCGGGCGGCGCTTTCCTCTCCCCCCGCGACATAAATGGCGATGCGCCACTGAACGTCGCGGTGCTTTCCAATGCAAAGACTTGCCTCCAGGTGCTGGTGCTGTCTGGCGTCGATCTCAACACGAGGAATTTTACGGGCGAAGCGCCGCTGCATCAGGCGGCCAGGACCAAGAACCTGGATTTCGTCAGTTATCTTGTCGAGCGGGGAGCGGCGCTCGAAGTGCTCGACAACAGGGGGCTCACTCCTCTTGCACTGGCAGCCAAGGAAGCACAGACGGCCATCGTTCAATATCTGCTTAAAGCCGGAGCTTTCGTTGACGCCAGGGATTATGCTGGGTCCACGCCACTGTTGCACGCCGTCGATGTGGCGCAGCTTGACCTGGTCCGTGCATTGACGCAGGCCACTGCCGATATCCTGGCGAAGAATGCAGCTGGGGACTCCCCCCTGCTGGCTTCCATGAAGAAAGGCCCGGCAGTGCTGAGAGAACTGCTGTCAGGACCAGCCCTCGACAAGGCCGATTCGGAAGGAAAGACGCCCTTGCGCCAACTGGTCGATTCGAAAGCCAGCGCTGCCATGATCAGCCTCGCTCTCGCGGCGGGGGCAGACCCCAACTCACGCGACCGGTATGCCAACACGCCGCTGCATGCAGCCCTGACCAACAAGGATTATGAGACTGCGCAGGTACTCCTGAATGCAAAGGCCGACCCTTTCGCCCGCAATTACCAGGGCATTACTCCAGTCGCGATGGTCATGGCCGAACCGGCAAACCTGAAGGATTTCGTGAATGCCGCCGATCCGGGCAGCACCGATGCATTGGGCGATGGTTTCCTTCATTACGCCGTCAGGACTGGCAACGCAGCTGCGGTCAAAACCCTGCTTGAGCTCGGATTGGACAAAAACCTGAAGAATATTGCCGGAGAATCTCCGGTGGACGTTGCGAAAACGAAGAATGACGCAGCCATTCTGTCGCTTCTTCAATGAGTCAATGATGGGGCCAACCGACGAAAGGTCCTGACGGCGATGGCTTTATGTTTTTCAGGGCGAAGCGTCAATTCTCGTAGTCTTCCAGTTCCTTCATCTGGCGCAATTTCTCTATCGCCCTTTCCTGAATCTGGCGCACCCGCTCCCTTGTGATGCCGAGTACCTTCCCGGTTTCCTCGAGGGTGTGGGTTCCTTCACCTGACAGGCCATAGCGCAGCCTGAGAACCACAGTTTCGCGCTCGCTCAGGCTGCGGAGTACGTCGTTCAGCATGTCCTTCATGGCGGCATTGATGGTTTCACTATAAGGATCGGGACTCACTTCATCCTTGATGATATCGGAAAGCGAGGCGCTGTTCTCGTCGTCGATGGCGACATCGAGGCTGGTCGTATTCTGGGAAAAGCTGATCACTTTGAGGATCTTCTCCTCGGGCATCTCCACGCGCCGCGCGAGTTCGGAAATGTCGGGCGGGCGTCCCAGTTCCTGCGTCAGCTGCTTTGTTGCGTAGTAACATTTCCTTATGGTATTGAGCATGTGAACGGGGATGCGGATCACTCTGCCCTGGTCGGCGAGGCTTTTTATGATTGCCTGTCGTATCCACCATGTGGCATAGGTGGAAAAGCGGAAGCCACGCGAGTAGTCGAATCGTTCGACTGCCTCGAGCAGGCCTATATTGCCTTCATCTATCAGGTCGAGCAGGCTCAGGCCACGATGCTGGTATCCTTTGGCGATAGAAACCACAAGCCTGAGATTAGAGGTGATCATCTTCTGCTTCAGCGCATACATCGCCAGATCAATATTCCGCAGGAGTTCAGCCTGCTGGCCTTCTTTCTTGAAAAGCTTTTCCTTTTCGGCCTGGAGCGAGCGTATCTGCTCGCCAATTTTCTGCTCACCTGCAATGTCGAGGAGAGGAAAACGGGATATCTGGTGAAGGTAAAAAGTGAGTGGGTCCTTTTCTTCGACCTGTTTTTTCTTCTTTTTGGGGTACCCCGAGGAGGAATATTTTTTCATCGGGGTTTGTCTGCCATGGGGCAAGCTTGTTCCCGCCTCAAGAGCGAGGGGGTTGGCAGATTCGTCCAGCACCTTTCGCTTTTCCATCTTATTATTATGGCTCTCAGAAAAGACTTTGTTATCTTCAAAATGAGCCTAGCATGTTTCCTTTCAGGATGGAAGGTAAAAATTGAAAATATATAAGTTTTTTTTAATTGTTATTCATATTCAGCGGTTCATAGTCCCAAGTCTGTTTTTCAATCGCGAGGGGCAAGGGCCGGGTCGATCGGCTGTCCATTTCTGAACACGAAGAAGTAAGCAATGGGCGACCCATCTTTCGAGTCTGCACCTATCTTGCCAATTTCATTGCCGGAACCGACGTGGTCTCCCGTCTTCACAGACAGCGACTCGTTGCCGCCATAGACATAGACATAGCCGGATTTCGCCTGTACGAAGACTACGAGGCTGAAGCCTCGCGATGGCCCGGCCGACACGACCGTGCCTGCAGCAATTGCCTTGGCTGTCTCGCCCGGCTTGACCCGGATCATGATGCCTTCGATCTTCCCATCGAGGTACATCGCTTTACCGGTGGCGGGCCAATTCAGGTTCATGTCAACGATGCGGTCCTGGGTTTTGACCGGTTCGGGCATGGGAACGCTCGAGCTTGTCGTCGTTGGAGAGGTAGATGGGCTGGGAGAGGCGGTTGTGACAGTCGAGCTGGATGGAGACGCATGCTGGTTCAAGGCAGGGACTTTGGTCGTGGTAGTGCTCGCGGAAGGGACCGTGCTGGTCGTTGCTGCGGCCGCAGGGGCTGCCGGAACTGTAGCGGACGGGGCTGCCACGGCGCTGCCCGAGGTCGATGTGGTTGTTGCAGCTGTGTCAGGCCCCGGATCCGCGGCCGGGATGACGAGGATGTCCCCCACCTTCAACACATAGCTTGAGGACAGCTTGTTGGAGGCAAGCAGATCATTCAGCGAAATGCCGTAATGTCGGGCGATGCCATAGAGTGTCTCGCCTTTGGTCACCATGTGGACCGAAGGAATTATGAGGACAGTTCCGACCTTCAGTTTCGTGGGGTCGCTTATCCCGTTTGCGGCAGCGAGCGCCTCATAGGGAACATTGTACTTTTTCGATATGGAGTAAAGCGTTTCGCCCTTTTGGAGAGTATGGGTCACGGGGTTATCCGCAAAGGCCATGAGGCCTCCGGCCAAAAGGAAAAACGCCAACAGCAGGTATTTGCGCAGTTTCATCATCATCAATCCCTTCTTCTCTATCGGCAGCACCAGGCGCCTAGTTGAGCGGCAATCAGCATGTTAAAAGGCGATGATCCGGCCAATGCCATCGCTATCTCCAGCAGTCATCATGGCGGCGGCCTTTTCATTCTTGCCGCAAATGGGTAAAATTATCTATATCACGCTACAGGAGAAATACAAACCATGTCCGAGCGCTCACCTTTGCAGAATGCCAGGTTCGCCTATGTTCCAAAGATGCCGGAAGTCTTTGCTGCTTCCATATCCGATATCAAGGCGGTGCCGACCGAAGCCATAGAGCCGTCGGTGGACCGGAAAAGTCTCAAGGCCATATTCAGCCACAGCTATGGCAAGCCCGCCGTCAAATTCTCCCAAGGCGCCAACATCGCCGCCAGCAAACCTCTCATCATCGGAGTGCTGCTGTCCGGCGGCCCTGCGCCAGGGGGGCACAATGTCGTGGCGGGTTTGTTCGATGGCCTGAAGCGCGGCTCGCCCGATTCCCGTCTTATCGGATTCAAGGGCGGTCCGGGAGGTCTCGTCGACGACGAGTACATGGAGATCACCGCGGAGTTGGTCGATTCCTACAGGAACTCGGGCGGTTTCGACATTGTTGGCTCCGGAAGGACCAAGATCGAGACTCCCGAGCAGTTCGAGAAGGCCCTCGCCAATGCCCGCAGCCACAAGCTAGATGCGCTGGTTATCGTTGGCGGCGACGATTCGAATACCAATGCTGCCCTTCTCGCCGAGTATTTTGCGGAACACGATGCTCCCATCACGGTGGTTGGCGTTCCGAAGACCATAGACGGCGATCTCAAGAACGAGTGGATCGAAGCCTCATTCGGATTCGACACGGCGACGAAGACTTATTCCGAACTCATCGGCAATATCTGTCGCGATGCCGCCTCAAGCAGGAAATACTGGCATTTCATCAAGCTGATGGGCCGTTCCGCTTCCCATATTACCCTCGAATGCGCCCTTCAGACCAGACCCAATGTCGCCCTGGTCTCGGAAGAAATCGAGGCAAAATCGATGAGCCTCGCCCAGGTGGTTGAAATCATCTGCAATTCGATCACGGCAAGGGCTGCCAAAGGCGAAAATTTTGGTGTTGTTCTGGTTCCCGAAGGACTGATCGAGTTCATCCCGGAAATCAAGGTGCTGATTGCAGATATCAACGATCTCCTTGCAGGCGAACATGAAGCCTTCGTGGCTCTCAAGGGTGTAGAGGCGCAGCGGGCCTTCATCAGGGAGAAGCTGTCAGCCAAATCCTCGGCAGTATTCTCCTCATTGCCCGACCAGATCCAGACTCAGCTATGCTGGGACCGTGACCCGCACGGCAATGTCCAGGTATCGCGCATCGAAACGGAAAAGCTGCTGGTATCAATGGTTAGGGAAAGATTGGCCAAGATGACCGCCGAGGGTTCCTACAAGGGCAAGTTTGATTACCAGACGCATTTCATGGGCTATGAGGGCCGCTGTGCCTTCCCGTCGAATTTCGATGCAGATTACTGCTATTCGCTTGGGTTCACGGCCTACCTGCTCAGCCTCTATGGATTCTCGGGTTATATCGCCTCAATCCGTAACCTCGCGGCGCCCACAAATGAATGGATACCTGGTGGCATCCCGCTTGTTTCAATGATGAATATCGAGCACCGGCACGGCTCAGACAAGCCAGTCATCAAGAAGGCACTCGTCGAGCTGCAGGGAAAGCCTTTCCTGTATTACGCTTCCCAGCGCGACAAATGGGCGCTTTCCGCGGATTATCGACTTCCAGGCAGCATCCAGTACTTCGGTCCGCCCGCAGTGACGGATGCTTCAACCATGACTCTTCAGATTGAACGGAGCTGATCGATGAAACGACTTTTTGCAATCCTGGGCATGCTCCTCTGCCT
>JAJFUL010000034.1 GCA_021372425.1 Spirochaetaceae bacterium | reverse complement strand
CGACCTCTTTTACCGGATTTCGACTGTCGAGATCCGGTTGCCTCCTTTGCGGGAACGGCAGTGCGACATACCACTGCTTGCCGGGTATTTCATGCGAAGCTATTCCAGCCAGTATAAAAAAGGGATCAAGGGTATCAGGCCCGAGCTGATGAAACAATGGCAGGCTTATGAATGGCCTGGCAATATCAGGGAATTGCAGAATACCGTACATCAGGCTGTGCTGATGTGCAAAGGCGAGGAGCTTGGTTTTTGTGGCCCGGAAGACGAGGCTGGACGGTCGCAAAGCCCGGCAGAGCCGTCCGGGCGGCAGCAGGATGCCTTCTGTCCAGAGCATTATGCCACCTTGAAAGAGCTGTCTGCGGGAGCTTTGTCTTACTATGAGAAACAGAGAATCAGGGAGGCACTGGCCGACTCGAAGGGAAACAAATCCAAGGCCGCCCGGGACCTGGCCATAACCAGGAAAACACTACTGCGAAAAATCAAGGATTATGGCATCGGGGCCCGGGGTTGAGGCGCCGGCTTATTCGCCTTCGCGCACTATCTCGATCTTGATGCCTTCGTTGGCCTGGGCTGTCTCCTTGGGAGGAATGGTCACCTTCAGGATGCCGTTCCGGAAGACCGCCTTCACCTTTTCCTGATCGAACTTGTCGGCAGGAACATAGTATTTCTGCTTCTCGATGTCTTTCATCTTGAGTCTGCGCTTGATGTAGCGCTGGCCTTCGACAGGCTCCTCGGCTTCGATCTTGGCGGAAAATACCATGTAGTCGCCCTGGAACGAAAGGCTGATGTTCTTCTCATCAAAACCTGCAACCGCGAACTCGAAGACGATGTCGCAGCCTGGCGTCATGAAGATGTTCATCGGCGGATAGGAAAAGTTGGGATAGTAGTCGGTGTTGTCATCAGCCTGGGCTTCAAACCAGGCGCCGCCCTTGGCAGAGCCACCGCAGCACTGGCCATCGCCTTCCTCAGATGCAGCCTTGCCGCCGCTCAGGTCGGGGCCGAAATCCTTGAATTTCTCCCCAAAATTCTTTGCCGCCTCAAATACGTCGTCGAGGAATGAACCAATGTCGACGTAAGTCTTGTTCGTTTTCATAGTCTCCCTCCTCATAGGGAACCGATTTGACTTGCACAGGCAATCACTCTGCCTGCGGGCTTGATTCAAGCCAGAGTCTTTTTTAGCATCAGCGTCAGGCTCGATGCACTTGGCAGCGTTCCATGCGGACACCTGCCATAAATCAAATATACTGCTGTTGCTGGCATTTTTCAAGAAAAGACAGGTCTGGCAGTAGGCGATGAAAAAAGGCCAGCGCCCGGGCATTGCCCTGACGCTGGCCTTTGTCGGCTTGCATGCCCGGCCAGCTTCAAGCTGAGACCGGGCCGGAAGTTTACTTTTTCGGATAGAGCAGCGGATAGTCGGTTGCTGTTCCGAGCGCTGCCAGGTCGGAGGGAACAACTTCCCAGTTGCCGATCGGAGCAACGGTGACGGTCTCAGTCTGCGATTCGAACCACTTGAGCAGGAAGTAGCGCAGATCCTTGGTGGTAGCACCGGTTACCAGGCTCATCGTGCGGACGACTGTCGGATCGAGCCCAGCGCCCTTGGTGAGGTGGCTGCCGCCGCCGGAGCCGCGGTAGGAGTTGATCGCCACGGAATAGGTCGCCTTCGGATTGAAAGCCCTGCCGTCGGACATGCATATGATGTTGATGCGCTGGCCTGCAGGCTTTGTGACATCCACTTCATAGTTGATGCCAGCGGCGGAATCATAGTTGTAGGACCTGGTGGCGGTGAGCGGCATATTGGTCCTGTTGTCGAGCACCAGTTTGCCATCCTTGTCTTTCTGGAAGTTGATAAGGTGGTTGCCTTCGTTCGGCATTGTGTCGAACCAGAACTGATAGGAGTACTCGAGGAAATCCTTAACCTGCTGGCCGGTAAGGTTCATTGTGTAGAGGAAGTTCTCGTAGGTATAAAGGTTGAACATGTCGCGGACGTAAAGCGTGCCATCCTTGCTGGTCGGGATCTTCGCATCTGAAGAGAGCGGGGCCACGAAGGAAATGTCGGCTGGCTTGAGTCCCATGGAGGGATCATTGCTGAGGTCGAGCTGGATCCTGTGGATCAGATCGACGAATGCCGAATCGCCAAACATGGAATCACGGGTCGTGATGACGCCGTCCATCTTGCCAATCGGGCGATCTACCCACTGCTTGATCGCATCGAAGCCATCCTGGAACTTGGCCGTGAAATCAGGATCGGCCTCATATTTCGTCATGTCGGCGAGCGTACCGGTAACTTGTTTGTCCCAGGTCTTGGTTGTTTCATTCCAGTTGAGGATCATGTTGACGACAGGGATCTTCCGCGCCGCGTTGAGGGCGCCATAGATGTAGACGGGCTTGCCGTTCGGGTCCAGTACCTGAACCTTCTGCTTGCTGACGGGATCCCAGCCCATACCGTCCCAGCCCTGGTGATCGTGGCCGGCGAAAATGATGTCGAAACCAGGCACCTCTTCGGCGACCAGCTGGGCGGCATTTTCATTAAACTTCGTAGTGCGGGTCACATTGCCATAGGTATAGTCGACGCCCGAATGGAAGAGTCCGATGAGAACATCCGGCTTTTCCTTTTCCTGGATGATCGGGACCCACTTCTTGGCACATTCGATCATGTCATCGAACTGCATGCCGGTCCAGAACTGAGGAGGAAGCCAGTCAGGGATCTTCGGTGAGGTCATGCCGAGGATGGCAATCTTTACGCCTTCCTTCTCGATGATGGAGTAAGGAGCGAAATAGGTCGAGCCATCCGCCTTCACTGCGTTGGCACAGAGCACTGGAGCCTGGATTTCCTCATAGAGTTTGTCGTAAACGTTGTGTCCGGCCTCAATATCGTGATTGCCGACTGCGACTGCATCATATCCGAGGAAGTTGACGGCTTGCGACCAGATATGCGGGCCGTCGGTCTTCTCGAAATTGTAGTAATAGACCGTGGGCTGGCCCTGCAGGGAATCGCCATCGTCCAGCAGAACGGTGTTGGGATTGGATTCCCGGGTCGACGCTATCAGGCTGGCGACTTGCGCAAGTGACGTCGTCATTGGTTTTGCGTTGACGAAATCGTATGGGTAGATTGCGCCATGAATATCGGATGTCTCGATGAACGTCAACACAACGCTCTTGCTGGCCGGTCCTGTCTGTGCGAATACCGACAGCGACAGCAGGGCGATGCACACGACGAGTGCGAATCGTTTCATAATGCCTCCTTTGCAGACTTCGGCATTATGGTACTTCACTTTTCGGGGGCTTGCAAGTTAAAAAGGCATGAGCTGCCTGCCTCAGTTCGCCCTCAGTCTCAAGACATCGTCTTCGTACCGCGAAACCTGGCTGAACCAGTCATTTCCGAGCGGCACGGATTGATTAAGGCAGTAGTAATCCCAGACTGACGAGAATGGAAGGTTCTTCGCTTCCTCCATCAGGGCTAGTCGCCTGAAATAGTCGCCTTTGGCCTCGTAATCCCTGATCAGATCGATCGGCTCCAGGAGGGCGAAGAGCAGAGCTTTCTGGACACTTCGTGCGCCAATCACCCATGCAGCAATCCGGTTCATGCTTGCGTCGAAATAATCCAGGAGAATGTGGATACGGTTCCATGCCTTGATGCGAACAATCTCGTTGCAGACATTCTGCAGATCTTCGCTCCAGATGACTATGTGATCCGAATCCCAGCGAACGCCCCGGCTCATGTGAATGACGATCTGTGGAACGAAGAGGAGGAGGCTGGAGATTTTGTCGGCGATCGTCTCGGTCGGGTGGAAGTGTCCCATGTCGAGGCAAAGGCCCATGTTTCGTTTCGATGCGTAGCCCATGTAGAATTCATGGGAACCGACGACATAGGATTCGGAGCCTATGCCGAAAAGCTTGCTTTCAACGGTGTCGATGACCCGGTCGTTCGGCAGGGTTTCGCGGTACATCGCGTCGAGCGATTCCTGCAGCCTCAGGCGGGGGCCAAGCCTGTCCGCCGGGGCATCCTTGTAACCGTCGGGCAGCCAGGAGTTGTTGACGACCTCGTCCTTCAGCTCGTCGGCGAAGTATTGTGAAATCCTGCGGCAGGCGATGCCGTGGCGAACCCAGAATTTTCTCACCTTCTCATCAGGGCTTGAAAGCGTGAATCCGGACTCGGCAAGAGGGTGGGAAAAGAAGGAAGGATTGAAATCGAGCCCGATATGCTGTTCCTTCGCCCAAGCGAGCCAGCGCGAAAAATGTTCGGGTTGCAGTTCGTCGCGATCAACCTTGCTGCTGCCTGTTTCGGCATACATTGCGTGAAGATTGAAACGCTTCTTCCCTGGAATCAGCGAAAATGCCAGCTCTGCGTCCTGCCGCAGTTCATCGCCATTGCGCGCCCTGCCTGGATAAGATCCGGTCGCGAGAATGCCGCCCGAGAGCCGGGAAGCCCCGTCAAAGCCGATTACATCATCGCCTTGCCAACAGTGGATGGAAAGAGGTATGGACGATAGCATCCTGATGGCGCTGTCCGTGTCGACATCAAAGCTGGCATATTGTTTCTTTGCGTCGGTGTAGCGGTGCTCGATATCCGGTGAGCCGGCTTGAATGTTTTTCTTTTCCATACACTGTCATCCTTTCCAGGCAATCAGGAAGAAACGCTGGTTCGATACTGCTCAACTTCCCATTTCCTGATGAAATCTACATCAGGCTGGGCCATGAAACGCGGTCCGCCAAAGCTCTGGCTGAAGACCGAGACTTTTATTGCATCCATGAAAAGACTGAGGGCGAGCTGGGCTGTCTTCTCGTTTTTTCCGATGGCGAAAGCACCGAGCTTCTCGACTGCAATGATACGGGGATAGGTTCCCTCCTTTTCGGCATAGGAGGCGACGTCTTTTTCCAGATCCTGCTCCATTGGGTTGACTGTTGCCTTGCCTGTGGCCGGAGTCGGGACGAAGAGAGGCTTTACGCCCGCATAGACGATATGGTCGGGGCTGAAAGCTCCCATGAGCGATGCGAATGACGATTCGCTATCGGTGCAGCGGAGGATTTCCCTGTTGACTTCGAATTTCACGACGGGGGTGGGAACGAATTTGGTTAGTGCGGAAGCGATGGTCTTTGCGAGACCGGCCATTTCATCGGACCGGCTCTCCTCGGCTGTGTCGGGGGCCCCAAAGTCGGGGCTGCGCCTTACATGGCGCCGGATTGTCTCGAACACCATCGAATACTGGCTGTCAATTTTTTCGACTGAATCGGCAGCGACGAAAATGCCGTGGTTCTGGAGGAAAACGATGGATGGAGCAGGCCCGCCCTGCTTTGTGCGTTCGGCGAACCGGTCGAAAAGCGTCTTCGAAAGGACATAACCCGGAGTTGTGTAAGGAACCCAGATTACGGCATCACCAAAAAGCTCCCGGACGGTTTTTTCGGCACCCATGGAGCAGAGGAGGCCATTCACGAGCGCCGGATGCGTATGCACCACATAGGCGAAGGGGAACAGTGCGTGAAGGATTGTTTCCACGCTGGGGCGGAGCGTCTGGCCCTGCCTTCGCGCATTCATGAGGGCGGAAAGCACTGTTGCCTCCCGCGAGGCGGAATCCACAGGGAACTCCCTGCACAGGATGTCCCGGACTGCCTGCAGGTCGAGAGCGACGAAGCCTGTTTCGTCGATCGTGCCGAGCGAGGTACCGGAAGCCTTCACGAAAATGGAGTCCTTCGATTTCCATGAGGTGTTGCCGCCGCCGCCGAGAACATATTCCGGATTGCCGCCATAGCGGCGCGATACTTCAACAAGTTCTGCTATACTCATCTTCTTAATCCATGTGAAACATTTCGGTGAGCGGGTCGCAGGCCGGCGAGTTGTCCGGATTTGTGTCCATGAGATCCACCATTGAATTCCACCATTTTCTGACTATAGCCTTCGAGGCCAGCTGCGAATCGGTGGCATCATCGGCAAGATACTGGAACGCGAAAAGTCGCAAGGTTTTCGGATCCAGGTAGATGGAGTAATCCGATACGCCCGCCTTCCGGAGTTCATCCTTCAGTTCGGGCCATATTTGGTCATGTCGCCGTTTGTACTCGGCTTCGTGGCCGGGTTTGAGCTGCATGACGAAAGCATTACGTTTCATGTGACTCCTCGATTCGGTCGTGGGGAAAGTCAGGCAGACGGCGTTTGCCGCGCAATTCGCACGGCGCTGCCGCCTGCCTGCTTCTCAACTCAAGGCACGCGTTGACATCAGTAGACTTTCTTCCAATCGGCGATGTTGGCCTTGTCAAATTTGAACGGGGGCCCGAGCAGAACTTCGGTTCCGCCATCAGGAGCCTTGGTGATCGTGTAATTGCCGAGTCTGCCGGCTGCGAACTTGTCGCCGACAGCGCCCTTGATCTTGCCAGTCACGAGCGCGACGCCCGTATATGCGCCAAGGTATCCCACATCGATGGGGTTCCACAGGAACATGTAGGGGCAGGCGCCATTGTCGATGTACTCGGCCATTTCAGAGGGGAGACCAAGGCCGGTGATGAGCACTTTGCCGACGAGTTTCTTGTCGGTGACGACTTTGGCTGCCGCGGCGATGCCGACGGTGGTCGGAGCGATGATAACCTTCAGGTTGGGATAAGAGCGGAGCAGGGCCTCGGTTTCGGAAACGGACTTGTCGCGGAGGTCATCGCCATAAGCGATCTTTACCAGTTTGAGGTTGGCGTACTGCGGCTTTGCGAGTTCCTTCTTCATAAAATCGATCCAGATGTTCTGGTTCGAAGCCTGGCTCGTGGCGGAGAGAATGGCGATTTCGCCCTTGCCGCCGGCCATGTCGGAGGCCGCCGCAATCAGCGTCTGCCCGATTTTCTCGGAGTCGGCCTGGTTGACGTGGGTCAGGCGGCTCGCCGGGTTGACGGAGGAATCGAGGGAGAACACCTTGATCCCGGCCTTGGTGGCCTTGGTGAGGACCGGCTGCAGCGCGTCGTAGTCGTTCCCGACGATGCAGATGGCGGCCACGCGCTGGGCGATCAGTTGCTCGATAATCTGGATCTGCGCTTCAGCAGTGGGAAGATCAGGAGCGCGCAGAATCGCCTCATAGCCCTGTTCCTCGATACCGGCCTTGAATCCCTCAAGCTGTTTCTCGCCATAGGGGTTGCCGGTATTTTTGAAAACGATCGCGTATTTCGGTTTGTCAGCGGCGAAAACCGAAGCCGGAAGAATCATCCCCATGATCGCAATGATCATGGCCACAGCGATGATGTTTTTTTTCATCATTGCCTCCTTGATAATATTCAAAAACCCCTAGCGCCGTGCAGTTATTTGGACACGACGCCGGATTTTTGCCTGCGTTTGTCGAACCGCAGGTTCTGCAGCATGACCGATACGATGAGAAGCACACCAAGGATGATCAGCAGAACCTGTGCCGAAATGTTGAATAGCCCCAGACCGTAATTAAGGAAACCGATTATGAAGATGGCCAGCAAGGGGCCCGTGATCCGGCCCTTGCCGCCCGCTGTGCTGACGCCGCCCAGGACTACCATCGCGATGACATCGAGCTCATAGCCCGAGGCTACGTTCGGCCTCGTGCTTCCCATGCGCGATGTCAGGAAGAGCGCCGTGATCCCGGCCATGAATCCCATGATCGTGCTGACGCTCACGAGCATGTTTTCCGTCTTTATGCCGGAATAGCGGCATGCCGTGCTGTTGTTACCCATGGCGAAAAGCTGACGGCCGAATCTCGTTCTGTGGATTAGGATGGCGAAAATTATGGTGAAGACGACGAATACGATGGTTATGAAGGGAACATTCCCCACATAGCCCCAGCCAAGGAACGAGAACCATGAGGGGAACTTTCCCGATGCCTTGTCTTCCAGGATGATGTAGGCAATGCCGCGGTAGATGATCTGCGTGGAAATGGTGACGATTGTCGAGGAGAGCTCCTTGAATTTCGCCTGGAGCAGTCCATTGATCAACCCACAGGTGGTGCTGACGATCAGACACAGGACCATGGCGGCGGGCATAGGCAAACCAGCGTTGTACGATACAGCCATGATGACCGACGAGAGCGCGATGATTGAACCCACCGATACGTCGATATTACCCAGCACGATTATCATCATCATGGGGAAGACGAGGAAGGCTTTATCCAGGAAATTCATCGGTGTGCTGAGGAAAGTGTCGGCCGTGAAATAATAGGGCGTCAGGAAGCTGTTGAAGATATTGATGCCAATCAGCAGCGCGATGAGAAACCATTCCCATTGGAAAAAGAAATTTTTCCAGCTCCAGGGTTTTTCTGTTTGTATTGTTCTTTCGCTCATTGTCAGCCTCTCATATCACGCGCTTGCGCAAAGTCATCCGGTCGTTGTTCCGTTTTATCAGCACGTTGGAAATTACGGCCATCAAAATGACGACGCCCTGGATTGCCTGCTGCCAGAACGGCGAGACATTGATCAGCGGAAGGGCGTTGTTGAGCATTCCAAACAGTATGGTGCCTAGAATGATCCCAGAAACCTTGCCGCGGCCGCCGGAGACGCTGACGCCTCCAAGCACCACTGCAGCTATGACGCTCATCTCGTAGCCCTGCGCCGTGTCGCCCTGTGCCGAAGCGTAGCGGCTGACCCAAAGGACGCCTGCGAGCCCGGCGAGGACGCCCATCGCGGCGTATACAAGAAGGAGTATCCGTTTCCGCGGGATGCCGACTATATCGGCTGTTTCCGGGCTTGAACCGACAGCGTAGATGAAACGGCCAGTCCTTGTATGGTTGATGAAGTAGGCGAAGATCAGGTAAATGACGATGGCGATCACCACGAGATTGTTGATTCCCAGGGTTGTGCCGGTCGAAATGGCCTTGAAGCCATCCGACATCTGGTAAGCGCTCACCCATTTTCCTTTGCTGACCAGGTAGGTAAGCCCCCGCACTATGTTCATCATGCCCAGCGACGCGATTATCGGCAGAATCTTGCAGTAGGCAATCAGGAAGCCTACGATCATTCCGATGATCAGACCTGTGGCCATGCCTTGCAGGAGCGAAACGATGGGCGAAATGGAAGGATTGACGCTGACGGTCAGCGCGGTCACCATGCCCGAAAAGGCGATTGTTGCGCCGATCGACAGGTCGATGCCGCCGGTAAGCAGGACCATCATCATGCCGACCGACAGCACGCCGAGGATCGCCGTATTGGTGAAAAGGTCTTTCAGGTTGGACAGTGTCAGGAATTTCGGGTTGCGGATCTGGAAGAGCAGGGCTAGGATCACTATGAATGCGAGAAGCCCCAATTCCCGCGCATGATCGGACAGTCGGGAAGCGCGCTTGTTTTTCATTCTTGCGCCTTCCTTTCCTGTCCGTCTTCCTGTTTGCCCCGGTATAGTACCATCGATGCCTCCAGTATTTCCTGCTGGCTAGTCTTCCTTGCGTCCAGTACCGCGGACACCCGGCCTTCGCGCATGACGACGACGCGGTCGCACATGCCGAGCACTTCTGGCATTTCCGATGAAACCATCAGGATTCCATAGCCTTCCTGGGCCAAGTCGTTCATAATTTTGTAGATTGCTGTTTTTGCGCCAACGTCCACACCTTTTGTCGGCTCGTCGAGGATGATGACTTTCATGTCGCCAGTGAGAAGTTTCGCCACGATTACCTTCTGCTGGTTGCCTCCTGAGAGCGTCGCTACCTTGTCGTAGACAGATGTCGCTTTGACTTCGAGCTTTTCGCCCAGGGTCTTGGTGACTTCCCGCTCTTTACTGTCGTCCATGAAGCCTTTTTTCTCGAATCGCCTCAGCGATGCGAGCGTGATGTTCCGCGAAAGCTGCCAGTCAAGCACCAGGCCTTGCTTGAGCCTGTCTTCCGGAAGATAGCCGATGCCTTCCTCGATCGCCTTGCTTGCGTGACGGTTCTGGACTTGTTTGCCTTCGATATAGACAGAGCCTTCGTCCGGCGGATTGACACCATAGATGGCTTCGCACACTTCGGTGCGTCCGGCGCCGACAAGCCCTGTCAACCCGACGATTTCGCCCTTGTTCACGGTAAAGGAAACATCCTTGAAATAGCCGGTACGGGAGAGCTTTTCGACGCGCAAAACCTCGCCGCCGATTTTTGCATGCCGTGGCGGGAAGAATTGCGTGATTTCCCTCCCGACCATCGCCTTGACAATGTCGTCCTGGCTGATTTTATCCAGCTCCCAGGTGCCGATATAGCGGCCATCGCGAAGAATGGTGACCGACGAGGCGAGCCTGTACATGTCCTCAAGCCTGTGGGATATGAAGATAATCGAGACGCCGTGATTCCGCAGGTTTTCAACCGTGCGGTACAAGTCCTCGGTTTCGCGCTTCGAAAGTGGGGCGGTGGGCTCATCCATTATGAGGATTCTCGCGTTGGCCGACAGAGCCTTTGCAATTTCGACAATCTGCTGCTGGGCGACAGAAAGCGTACCCATGATGGTTTGGGGATAAAAATCTGCATCGAGCTTCTCCAGCCATTCCCCGGCTTTTCCATTCAAAGTTTTCCAGTCGATCTTTCGCGTTATGCGATTTATAGTTTCGTGTCCGATGAAAATGTTCTCGGTGACGGAAAGATCAGGGAAGCAGGTTACATGCTGGTAAATTGCCGCGATGCCCTGTTTTTGCGAATCGATGGGGTTCCGGATCATTGTCGGCTTGCCGTTGATCCTGATTTCGCCCGCATCGGGCTGGTACACGCCCGTGATGATCTTTATGAATGTCGACTTGCCTGCACCATTTTCCCCCATAAGCGCGTGGATCTGGCCTTTTTCAAGCTTAAAATGCACATCATCCAGCGCCTTGACACCGGGGAAAGACTTGGAAATGTGATCCAGCTCCAATATGTACTCAGACATCGCTTCATCCTTCATTTTCAGCATATCACGCGGCATTCAATGCCGAGAGAAAGAGCAAGTTTCTGCAGAACGCCCGAAAGATGGCCAAGACCGATCGCGCAATGGTGGGCAGGGCCGGCCTTGGACCAGCTATTGATGAATTCCTTCGCGGAAATGGGGAACCGGTATCTACTGTTCGTGTTGCCAATCTGGAGGGTCGGCCCGGCGACTGATTCACCCTCGGCTGCAAGCAGGAAAGTTTTGCCTTCCGCCCCCTGCACGACGGACAACAGCGTAACGGGTCCACGTCGTACGCTCATCTGGATCGAAAGGCCTTTGCCTGGCTTGCCGTGGTAGACGCTCAGGGGAACGAGCCGGACAGCCCCTTCGGCGATGGCAGGATGAGCTGGACCATCATGGCCAAGAAGGACCACGTCATCCGCGAAATCGGAATAGTAGAACTCCGAGAAGGAACCACCCGCTCCGAGGCTATCCAGTATTTTCATCGCGATGACATTCTTGACTTCGCACTCGCCTGCAACTGGCACGTGATGCGCTGTCAGGAGCGTATTGCCGGCGATGACCGAGCTGACGATATTTTCACTTTCGTTGCCCGGTGTTCCCTCATAATAATAGGCAAGAGCCGAAAGCCGCCGGCTTTCGACCAGGCCGTCGAGCGCGCATGCGGTCGTGGCGGCCCTTTCGATTTCTGCTTCGGGGCACTCGGGCGATACATCGAATTCTCTGCCGAACTGCGCAATTTTCGCTTTCGATTGTTCCAGGGCTACTTCTCTGCGCAGTACCGCAAGCGTGTCCATTTCCATGAGCTCAAAATGGCTTCCGAAAACGGCCGCCAACCGCGTTACATCGGTGTATACGTCCAGCATTCCGGCATAATAATGGCCGAGTATGCCGATGCGAGCTTCGCGGAGAGCCTCCCTGGCCTTCAGAGCCTGGATCCATTCCGCAATTTTCTGCCATGCATCGTCGTCATCGAGCCAGCCAGTCACGATATCATACTGTATGCCAGCTATATTGAAGACATTCGCAATTTCGGGAACGCTGCAGGCCTGGCAGTTTGCCAGCCATTCGCCAGTCATCGTTCCTCTGTC
This sequence comes from Spirochaetaceae bacterium, assembly GCA_021372425.1. Taxonomy (GTDB): domain Bacteria; phylum Spirochaetota; class Spirochaetia; order Treponematales; family Rectinemataceae; genus JAFIHQ01. The sequence continues at coordinate 2,237 of JAJFUL010000034.1, read as the reverse complement.
GCCCAACGCGTTGAACGATTCATAGTCGAGGGTCTTTGTTGGCTGCAGGTTGAGGATAATTATGGGGACGCCGGTTTCCTGCACTATCGGAAGGACCGTATGCGACAGCGCATACGTGGCAACATATATGAAGAGAGCATCGATATTGTTCGATTTGAACGATGAGGCCGCCTCACGGGCTTTTTGGGGATTATCGATCAGCCCGGCATCGAAGACATCGGCGCCGAGTGCTGAAATTTTTCCGGCAATGAGCTGTTGATAATTCATCAGCCGGTACTTCAATCCCGGGAATTGAGGCCAATAAGTATCGAGCCCGATGCCGAACAATCCGACCTTCACACCAGTTTCTCCCTCGCTGTATACCAACATTTCATTATAAGGCCTCCTGTCATCCCGTAAATGGACTTTTCATTTCCGGTGATGGCAAAAACCTTTTCACCCTGCTCATGAGACAGCAAGCGACCTTATCGAGAGCTTCTGGGAAGCCCCAAGGGAGCGCCAACAGTGAAAAAGATTGCCAATTCAGGCGATGCGATATAGATTAATGCCATGATAGATACGAAGGATGGGGCTCGCGGGGCCAACTTTTTCAGGTACCTCACCTACAGCGATGAAGACGAAAAGTGGCAGATGGTGTGTACCGATGCTGGCTATTCGGAAGTCCAGCCCTATACCTTGTATCCTCCCGAGAAAGATGGGCACCCGCGAGCCTTCCAATATGTCGCCGTTGGCAGAACGCTCAACGAATACCAAATCATCTATATTACGAAAGGCCAGGGGATCTTCCAGAGCCAGGGCAAGCGCTACCGGGTGGTCCCCGGTTCGGTCTTCATGGTTTTCCCTGGTGTAAAGCATTATTATAAGCCAGTTTATGAAATTGGCTGGGTTGAACATTGGGTCGGCTTCAAGGGAAGGTATTTCGATCTGCTCGTGGAAAAGGGCCTCATCTCGCCCGCCCATCCATTCCATGAAATAGGGCTCCAGAACAATGTGCTCGATACTTTTTCGCTCATCATCGACGAGGTGAAAAACCAGAAGCCACTTTACCAGGTGAAAGCCTCGGCCAGGATCCTCAGTCTGATTTCGGATGTCATCGCCTTTGAACGGCGAAAGGCCCAGCCCAACCAGTCGGAGCAGCTTGTCGAGCAGGCGAAGTTCCTGATGGAAGAGAATATCTACGACGACATTGACCTGAACAGTATTGCAGAACGCCTTGGCGTGAGCACTTCGCGCCTCAACGAGGTGTTCAAAACCTATACTTCGATGACTCCCTACCAGTACTACATCCACATCAAGATGCACATGGCCAAGATCCTGCTCGCAGAGGGAGACTTGTCCGTCAAGGAAGTGGCCTTCAAACTAGGGTTCCAGGACCAGTATCATTTTTCAAGACTGTTCAAGAGCAAGACTGGGATTGCACCCTCGCAGTGGAAGTCTTTTGTCTATGAATGAACGGCGGCCTCATCTTTTATGACATGTCGTAATGCAGTTTTTTCAGGACATCGAGCGCCTTTCGGCGCTCTGCAGGCAATCCCAGCTCGTCGCAGGTGTCGGCCAAGTTGAACCATGCATCACCCAGCTCCGGATCGAGTGAGGCAGCTGCGCTGAAGCACTGATAGGCCTCGCGATAAGATTCCCGCCGGAAGAAGACGACGCCCTTGTCGTTCCATGCCGGCGCAAAGCCCGGGGCTACGGCCAAGGTCTTGTCATACCAGTCCAGCGCCATGTCGAACTCATCGTTATCATAGGCCAGCAGGCCGAGCGCATGCATGATATCCGCCGCATCAGGGGAAATCTCAAGCGCCCTTTCCAAGTCGGCGCGGGCACCGGAAAAATCCCCCGCGAGCCGCTTCGCCTCTCCCCTGTTGAAAAGCACTGCGCCCGCATCGGGATTTATGGCGAGCGCCTCCGTAAAGGCAGCGACCGCCTTTGCATATTCGCCATCGTCGGTCAGATGGATGCCTTTCAGATTGAGGGAATAAAGGTCGGAACTCATGGGTACACCTCCTGCTTTACATTTGACAAAATAGGCACCCTGAATGATACTGGGTTTTTGAAAAATGGTCATCAAGCGGGCTGACCAGGGCTTGTACAACTGAAAGCGCTTCCCTATAATGGGCCTGCTTAAGTCGGTAGTTAATTATCGATATTATTCTGTTTATATATTATTTTTTCACTATATATGGTCCAAGGGGGAATACAGCATGGCGGTCGCCCAGATCGAATTTTCCAGGGAA
>JAJFUL010000127.1 GCA_021372425.1 Spirochaetaceae bacterium | reverse complement strand
TATTTCTCGGTGAATCCCTCGATCTGCCCGTGGCCGAACATCGGCAGGCCGGGCAACGTGGCCATCACGGCACAGATGCCGAAATATTTATCGCCCTTGCTGAACTGTTCCACCGCCGTGCGCTCGTCCGGATTATTCATGAAATTGACATAGCGCTTGAGAATCTGCCTGTCGAATTCCTGCGTATTCTTCACCGTCATGCGATACATCGAATTCTTTTCGTCTTTCAGCATGTTCATGAAGGCGGAATTGTACACGCGGTGCATGCCCAGGGTCCTCACGAAGTAGCCTTCCATCATCCAGAAGGCCTCTGCCAGGAGCAGCGTATCCGGCGCCTTCGCAGCGCACTCATCGACAACCTCGCGCCAGAATTCTTGAGGCATGGCCCTGTCGAAAGCCTCGTCATTCATCGCATATTCGGACCGCGAAGGAATGGCACCGCCCGATCCTGGCGCCGGATACCAAAGCCTCCTGATGTGCTGCTTTGCAAGGACCATGGCCGCGTCGAAGCGGATGATGCTGAAATGCTGCGCGACATGGAGAATTTCGTCCCTTACCGCCGCGCGCGCGTCGGGGTTGAGGAAATCGATCTGCGCAGTGTCGTTCCAGGCCATGCCTGTCCCATCGTTGCCGTGGTAGATGTACCGCAGTTTCCCCGTGCGCCTGTCGAGCCGCTTGAAAACGACAGCGGCATCGGTCCGGGAATAGTAATGGTCCTCGAGCCAAATTCCGATTCCCGGGTCATCCGAGAGATCGGGGCCGTTGAAAGTGTAGGAAGGGTAGGGGCAAAAGTCCGAGCCCATGAATAGATCAGGCCGTGTCCGCATCCATTCCGAATCGATACCGGTGTGGTTTGGCACCATGTCCGCCGCCAGGCGGATGCCCCTCCACAAGCAGCGCTCCCTCAGTCGGTCCAATGCGTCCCAGCCGCCCAGCTCAGGCGCTATGTTGTAGTCATAAAGGGCATAGGCGGATGCAGCGGCTTCGGGATTCCCGCACATCTTCTTGATCTTTTCGCTCGCATTGCTTCTTTGCCAGATGCCTATGAGCCACAAGCCATTTATTCCCCTGTCTGCGATGCAGTCGAGTTCCTCGTCGGGGATCTCATCGAGCCGCGCGATAGGCCTTTCGTACTGCTTTGAAAGCTGATGGAGCCACACGAGAGCGTTCTTGGAGATCAGTACGAGCGAAGGCATCCAGTCGCTGTCAGGGGAGAATTTTTCGTACTCATGGCGGAGGGACCTGTAGTCGTAAGGCTGGACCGGCCCAGGACCGGGACCGAAGCGAGGCGCTTCCTCCTCCTTGATCAGGTCGAGACTCTTCAAAATATCCAGATTGATCGAATCGAAGGTGGCCCCCCAATTGTCCCGGATCCACTTCAACTGCTCCGCCAGCGAGTCGGGCGCCATCAGTGCGGGCATCCGGAGTAGCCCGATAATGTCATTCTTTTCGCCTTCAGGTCCGAAGACCGGCATTGTCCTGCTGACATCCTCGATGGCTGCAAAGGCTTGCAGGTAGAGTGTATTTGCGCTGAGGCTGTCAGGGTCGGCGCCTCCCGCCCTGTTGCCATCGTTGAACGACACGCGGAATGGCGCGAATGCCGGGTTTTCATTGGCAAGCTTGAGGAGGATGAGCTCCTCAAGCGCAAGTTCCCGATTGGAGATTTTTTCGCCTGTTGGACTCAAGGGGGAAGATGAAGCCAGCCAGTTCCCGTAATCAGTGCTCCCCTGGTAAACATCGCGGGGAGGGAACTCCTTTCCGAATTCCTCAAGGAGGGCATCGTAGCCGCTTATGCCGATG
>JAJFUL010000013.1 GCA_021372425.1 Spirochaetaceae bacterium | reverse complement strand
ATTCCCAACTTGGTGATCGGATTGATTTTGGTCCATATGTTGACCGACAGGCTCTGTGGCCGAAATGACATCCACAATTTAGTGGAATCGGTCATCGAGCCGCTCCGCCAAAAACATGAGTAGTTATTTGCATTCTTGAGTGCCCGGGGATAAAGTAGAGGGAAGAGGCTCAAGGCAAATCAGATGAAAAGGTCAAAGTCGGGGAATTGTCGTCGCTATATCTTGCTCGGTCTTTTTTCCGTTGCGATGGCGGCGCTCGAGGCGATCGTCGTCATCTATCTTAGGCAGCTGTACTATCCGCAAGGATTCGGCTTTCCCTTGGCGCCGGCTTCGCTGCAGATGGTGTTCACCGAATGGCTGCGGGAAGCGGCGACAATAGTGATGCTCCTCGTCATAGGGGCCCTCGCCGGCAAAGGATTCCTTCAGGGGTTTTTCTGTTTTCTGTATACCTTTGCCGTGTGGGACATCTTCTATTATGTTTGGCTGAAAATCCTCATAAACTGGCCGCCGTCACTTCTGACAGGGGATCTCCTGTTCCTCATTCCCGTTCCGTGGGCGAGCCCAGTGCTCGCGCCCGTGATTTTTTCGCTAGCCCTCATAGTGATTTCCGTAAGCCTGGTCGCGCTGCAGGGAAAAGGATATTCAGTAAGAGTAAAGGCATATGAGTGGTGTCTGGTCCTTCTAGGCGCCTTCCTGGTATGGTTCACCTTCATCAAGGATTACGCAGGGCTCATAATCCGGGAGAACGGCCTCGCAAACATCGGCAGCCTCGCCAAGAACGAACGCTTCTGGAAGGCAGTCGCGCAGTTTGAGCCCCCCAGCTATGACTGGTATATGTTCGCGCTCGGCGAAATCATTATCATAAGCGTTTTTGCCTCGATCGTGAGGCGGGCGAAACGTGGACGCAGTACCCAAAGTCCCCACTGAACCAGCTCGATGCGTGCGCTTGTTTCCACGTCGGTTCCCAAAGTATCCTGCTTGTATGCCTTCGAAAAACGACATTGAATCCGGTAAGCTGAAAATAGGCGACAACTGGAATGTCATAAGCATCATCGCGCTCTCGCAGAACAACCCGCTCAAGGCCATGGCGCGGGACCGTGCGGGTCGTATGGTGGAGGCTCGATCTCTGTCATTGTCATCAACAACGCCCACGCGGATTTTATCTACGCTTCGCGTCAGCCCATGACGAAGCTCCATTACATAACTCGTCTGTTCGCCAAGGGACTCGTGCTCGCCAATTTCCCGGAGGCGACGAAAGAGGAAATTCTCGAACGCATGGTGGAACTCACTCTTTATACCGAAGAGAACCTTAAATAGAATCCGTAATTCCCGTCCTACGATGCCTATGTGGCGCGAGGCGTTGCTGTATTTGTTCAATTTTATCGCCAAATTAGGCGAATAATACTATTATATCTATTTAATTCGCCAAATAACACGAATTATTTAATTTTAGTGGTTGAACAAAGTGACTATTGATAAATCGCAATAAATGGCGGATAATTCATTAAAACATGCACAATTCGCGGTATAATGCGAATTAATGTATTTTCCGGAGATCGTCATGAAACTGAACAATGCTTTGACAGACGCCGCGGTGCTGGAAGAGCTCGGGGCGCGACTTGCACGCGCGCGCATCGCCGCATCCCTCACCCAGACAGACCTCGCCAGTCGCGCCTCTGTAGGCAAGCGTACCGTGGAACGAATCGAGGCTGGTGGGTCGGTGCAGCTGATTAGCCTTATAAGGGTGCTGCGTGTATTGGACCTTCTTGGGACGCTCAATGCGATAGCGCCCGAAGAAGGGCCGGGGCCGATGGAGATGCTTGAGCGCCGCGGCAAGGTCCGGAGACGTGTTTCCTCCACCCGCAAAGCGGGTGTACCTGGCCCGGCCGCCACCACACCCTGGGTCTGGGGCGATGAACAATGAGTTCCATTGCTGAAGTTCGACTTTGGGGCACCAGAATAGGTGCGGTATTTCTTCGGGACGGCGAGGAGGTCGCCGAATTCCAGTACAGCGACGAGTTCCTGAAAAGCGGCATCGAGCTTTCGCCTCTCGTCATGCCTTTGTCGGATCGCGTATACCGTTTCCCAATACTTCCGCGCGGAACTTTCCACGGCCGACCTGGGCTGTTAGCCGATTCCCTGCCCGACCGTTTCGGCAACGCGTTGATCGATGCGTGGCTCGCGCGGCAGGGTAGAAGCGCCGGATCTTTCAACGCCGTGGAACGTCTCTGTTACACGGGGAAACGCGGGATGGGTGCCTTGGAATTCGTTCCTTCAACTGGACCGGATGCCAGGCAGGCGGAGCGGATCGAAGTGGAAGACCTGGTGCGGCTTGCCTCGCAGGTGCTGCAAGAGAGGGAGAGCCTGTGCGTCTCGTTCCCTGGCGACAAGAATGGCTGCCAGACCGATGGCCCCCCTGGCAGCGCTGAGGGTAGCGGGCATGACGATGAAGCCCTGCTCCAGATTCTGCGCGTGGGTACTTCGGCAGGAGGAGCCAGAGCCAAGGCGGTCATTGCGTGGAATCCGCAGACGAGGGAGCTGCGCTCGGGCCAGCTTGATGCTCCGCAAGGCTTCGAGCACTGGCTCATCAAATTCGACGGAGTTACCTCCAACCGTGACAGGGAGTTGGACGACCCCCAAGGCTTCTGTACCGTGGAGTACGCGTATCATCTCATGGCTCGGGCGGCAGGTATCGTCATGGCCGATTGCCAGCTTCTTCCGGATCATGGCCGCATGCACTTCATGACACGACGCTTCGACAGAACTGCCCATGGTCAGAAACTCCATATGCAGACCCTCGGGGCGCTTGCCCACTTCGACTACAACACTGCAGGCATTTACAGCTACGAACAGGCCTTCGCCACGATACGCGCGCTGGATGCGGGAATGGGCGATGTCGAACAGCAATACCGCAGAATGGTATTCAACATCATGGCCCGCAATCAGGACGATCATGTCAAGAATATTTCGTTCCTTATGGACCGGAGCGGGCGCTGGGCACTTTCGCCAGCCTACGACCTCACTTTCAGCTACCGGCCTTCCGGGGACTGGACAGGCACTCATCAGATGACAGTGAATGGCCTGCGCGACGGCTTTGGCTGGGGCGACCTCAAGGCGGTTGCCGGTGTTGCCGGCCTCAAGCGGGGAAGGGCCGAGAGCATAACCCGCGAAGTCCACGACACCGTCACCCGTTGGCCGGAATTCGCCGACGCGGCAGGCGTCGCGCCAGCGCAGCGGGATGCCATTTTCGCCAACCTCCGGCTGTCCAGTGGTTTGTTGCCATAAAGGCTGGCGCCGGGTGCCACGGTACATGCTAGACAAAGCCGCCGAAATGTGCTTTGCTATGGGCAACATGAAGCAGAATTATTGCGTTCCTGAACGACTTCGGAACCTCCATCATTGCCACGCCCATCACCGCGGAAGGCCGGAGGTGTAGAAGGCTCGAGGTCCATTAAAGGAGCAGAGCATACTGCAGAAAACGCCGGCTTTCCGAAAAGCCGGCGTTTTTATTTGGCGGATTGCGTTCGTGGACGCGGTCTCCTTTTTGAATCGCCGGCTCAGCGGAGGCGCAGGCTGATAAGGAGATACCGCCATGGACAATGTGGAAACAACGCTTCGGCTCGGGCTCCCCAAGGGGAGAATGCAGGCGAAGACCATCCAGCTTCTGAACGATGCCGGGCTGCCCGTCGCCGTCGATGAACGCGAATATCGGCCCAAAGTGGGCAATGGCCAGACGATCCAGTACGAAACGAAACTCCTTAAGCCGCAGAACGTCGTCGAAATGCTCGCCTCAGGAAGCCGCGACGTGGGCTTTGCGGGAGCAGACTGGGTCAGGGAACTGGGGGCCGATGTCGTCGAGCTGCTCGACACGGGCATGGACCCCGTGCGCCTGGTTGTGGCGGCGCCGGAACCGCTGTGCGCGCGCGCCGGCGTGAAGGCTGGCATGCATGGGTCCGAGCGAATGTCCTGGACCGAGGCTTGCGGCCGCAGGCCGATCATAGCCTCCGAGTACGAAACCATAACGAAAGCCTGGCTGGCCCGGAACATCCCCGATGCGGCCTTCGTCCGCTCCTACGGAGCCACGGAAGCCTTTCCACCCGAAGACTCCGATATCATCATTGATAACTGCGCGACGGGGAACACCCTCCGAGCCAACAATCTCACAATCATCGATACCATAATGACAAGTTCCACCAGACTCTACGCGTCGGGGAAGGTGATGGCTGACCCCTGCAAAAAGGCAGCCATAGAATCGCTCGTCCTCATTCTCCGTTCCGTTCTGGAAGCGCGGCGACGCGTCATGCTCGAAGTCAATGTAAGCGCCGAGGATCTCGAGGCGGTCATCGCCATTCTGCCCTGCCTGCGCTCACCGACCCTCTCGCAGCTCGAGGGCGGCAGGGACTTCGCTGTGCGGGTGGCGGCTCCGAGGGATAGCCTGGCCGACCTCATTCCGGAAATCAAGCGGAAAGGCGGAACCGACATCGCCGTGACTGAACTCTGCCAGCTTGTTCCGTGAACCGGGCCTTGAAAGCCCAAAGACACGAAACGGGTAACAGCAATATCAATAGCGTGGGAGTAGATAATGGAAAAGACAGATGTGGGAAAACAGAAGTTGCTCAAGCTGGACGCGAACGAGGGAATATGTAATCTCGACGGTGTGCAGCTTGCGAGGGTGCTTTCGCCGGAAGTGGCCTGCCGGTACCCGCGAAGGAAGGCGCTGGAAAACGATTTGGCGGATTATTTCGGCATAACGCCATCCCAGATAGTGGCGACAGCCGGCGCCGATGATGCCATCGACAGGGCGTTCAGATCCCTCGCAGGGCCCGGTTCGCGCATCGCTACCACGACGCCGGGATTCGTGGAATTTCTCGAAGCGAGCCGGAGGACGGCAGCAGAATTTTTGCCCATCCAGAGGAAACCTGGAGACGCTTTCCCCCTTGATGAATTTTGCAGCCTTATAGCAAGGGAAAAACCAGCTATCGCCGTCATCGCTTCCCCCGACAACCCGGGAGGCACGGCGCTTTCAAAAGACGAGTTCCTCGCGATCGCTGCGGCCTGTGCTCAGGCGGGGAGTGTCTTCCTCTTCGATGTCACCTACGCCGATTTTGTGGACGGAGATTCGCTCATTCCTCTCGCCCTGGAAACGAAAGATGTTCTGCTTACCGGCAGTTTCTCCAAGTCGAGGGGGCTTGCCGGGTTCAGGGCGGGCTGGGCCATGACCGGCGCGGATTCGCGTTCGTGCAGCCTCATCGAGGCGCTAAAGAAGGCGGGCCCGCCTTTCTCACTCTCCTCTCCGGCGATAGAGGCGGCCCGCATCGCGCTGGCTGAAGGCGGCGACCGTTTCCGTCTCTTCGTGGCGGAAATCAAGGAAGAGCGCGCCGAGCTCTTCGGCGTGCTGAGTGCGATGCGGGCCCGCACGTGGCCTTCGCAAGCGTATTTCGTCAGCGCACTGCTGCCCGACGCCGGCTCTTTCGTGCAAGCCATGAAGCAAAAAGGCATTCTGGTCCGCTGCTGGCCGGACAATCCGGAAACGAAAAACCTGGTCCGGATAACATGCCCCGGCGAACCCGAAGCATTTGAGCGCCTCTTGGTGGCGCTTCAATCCATGGAGGCTTTCTCATGGCAATAAATGACGACAGTGGGGTTGGCAGTTCAGGCGGCAGGCTGCCTCTGGTGCGCGTGACGCGGAAGAGCAGGGAGACGGACATCGAAGCAGAGCTCAGGCTGGAGGAAGGTGAGATCAGCATCGCGACCGGAATTGGCTTTCTCGACCACTTGGTGACGAGTCTGGCCTACCACGCAGGCTGGACCTTGGCGCTTTCCTGCTCAGGCGACATCGCCGTCGACGACCACCACAGCGCCGAGGACTGCGCCATCGTCCTGGGTGTGGCATTCCGGGAGGCCCTGGCTGTGCTGCGCGACCAGCCTGGTTTTAATGAACTGTGCCGGTTCGGGCACGCCTACGCCCCTCTCGACGAGGCGCTTGCCAGGGCCGTCGTGGACCTGTCCGGGAGGCCCTGGGCTAGTGTCGATCTGCACCTCAAGCGTGAATCGATCGGCGGCCTCGCCACGGAAAACATCGCGCATTTCCTGCAGAGTTTTGCCATGAACGCCGGAATAACCCTGCATGTGGATGTCCTCAAGGGGATCAACGATCACCACAAGGCGGAGTCGGCTTTCAAAGCCCTTGCGCTCGCCCTGCGTCAGGCCGCCGGGCGCTCCGACGGCGGCGGGCAGAGGGCAACCCCGGGGAACAGCACCAAAGGGACTCCCGTAACCACGGTGTCCCTGATCGGAGGGCAGCCGGGCGACGGAGACGGAAGAGGAGGCAAGCGGCCATGATGCGGGAAAACGACGGGAAAAGGCTTTTTATAGTGGTGACTGGCACCGCAAACCTGGCTTCGATCTGCGCCTTATGCAGGCGGGCTGGGGTCGAACCTGTCATAACCAGCAATCCTGATGCGCTGTATGGGGCAGATTACGCGTTGCTTCCCGGCGTGGGCGCTTTCGGTGCGGCGCTCTCCACCCTGCGCAAGACCGGCATGGACGGCGCACTCGCGGGGCGCGTTGCGGAGGGGCGCCCGACCATGGGCATATGCCTCGGAATGCAGATGCTGTGCGCTGCAAGCGAGGAATCCCCCGGCGCGCAGGGACTGGGCCTCGTGCCTCTATGCGTGGAAAAATTCAAAACGGCCATGCCCCTCCCCCAACTCGGGTGGAACAGGGTCGAACCGCAGGATCCTGACGGCTTCATAAAGTCGGGATGGGCGTATTTTGCGAATTCGTACAGGATTACGGTGATACCGGAAGGCTTTGGCGGCGCGTTCGCCACCAACGGCGAAAAATTCGTCGCGGCCCTCGAATTTGGCCACGGATATGGCTCGCCGCGCGGCTACAGAGGCAGGAACGCGCCAAGCCTCCTCCTCTGTCAGTTTCATCCGGAACTTTCCGGGGCTTGGGGGCTGGATCTTTTCTCGCGCTGGATGGGTCTGTGCGGACAAGGGAGGCAGTCATGAGCGGAACAGCGGTGCGAATCGTCCCCTGCCTCGACATCAGGGGAGGCAGGGTCGTGAAGGGCGTCAGGTTCAAAAGTCTCGTGGATTCGGGCGAACCCGCCATCCTCGCGAAGCGCTATGAGAATGAAGGAGCCGACGAAATTGCGCTCCTGGACATAAGCGCCACCCTGGAAGACAGAAATACGGCTCTCGACGCGGTGAGCGCGGTACGCGGCGCCGTTTCGATTCCTGTGTCGGCGGGCGGCGGAATCAAATGCGCCAGCGACGCCGAAAGGCTTTTGAACGCCGGGGCGGACAGAGTGTCCGTCAACAGCGCAGCACTGCGCGATCCGGAACTGATCTCGCGTATTGCTCTCCGCTTCGGCGTACAGTGCGTCATCGTCGCCATCGATGCAGCAGGCCTTTCGGCCAAGGTGCCCGGCACTGCCGGGTGGCGAAATTCAACACAGGATGGAATCGCCCGGCGTTGGGAGGTCGTCATCGACGCGGGAAAGACGCCCACCGGCATCGACGTGTGCGGATGGGCGAAGCGCTGTGCTGCACTCGGTGCCGGCGAGATCCTGCTCACTTCCATCGACAGGGACGGAACGGGGCTTGGCTACGACACGGAGCTGGTTGCGGCGGTGGTACAGGCCTCCGGCATTCCCGTGATTGCCTCCGGCGGGGCGGTGGCACCGCGGCATTTTTTGGAGGGAATAAAAGCCGGCGCGAGTGCGGTGCTGGGGGCGGGAGTCTTCCACCGCGGGGAACTGACTCTATCGGATTTGAAAGGCTATTTGGCGGAAAATGGAGTGGAGGTAAGAATATGATCATACCGAGTATAGACATACTTGATGGGAGGGCGGTTCAGCTAAGGGGAGGAAGGCATCCCATGATCGATGTGGGTAACCCGGAGGAAGTCGCGCAAAAACTGTCCCGAATCGGAGAAATCGCGGTGGTGGATCTCAACGCCGCGCTTGGCAAAGGCTCCAACAAGGAAATCATCCTGCGGCTGCTCGCAAGGTATGCGTGCAGAGTTGGCGGCGGCATTCGCTCGAAGGAGCTGGCGCTCGAATACCTCAACGCTGGGGCTCGCTCCGTGGTGATAGGCACGAAAGCGACCCCGGATTTTTTGTCCTCGCTGCCTGCGGGCCGCGTCATCGCGGCCCTCGACGTTGAGAGGGACGTCATCATGGTGGAAGGCTGGACCCGCAGGACCGGCGACACGTTGTCCGAAAAAATAGCGGAGCTTTCTCCTTTTGTGAAGGGTTTTCTCATCACGACGATCGAGGAAGAGGGGGAAATGTCCGGCTTCGAAATGGAAAAGGCGAAAAACCTGATCGTGGCTGCAAAAGGCAGGCGGATTACCTTTGCCGGAGGACTGCCGGGGGGCGCGGCGGGGATGGAGCAGATAGCCTGGCTCGATGCGGCGGGGGCCGATGTCCAGGCGGGTACGGCCATTGCCACGGGGGCCCTGGGCCTCGCGCAGGCTTTTGCCGCCCCGCTCGTTTCCGACAGGGCTGACGGTCTGTGGCCAACGGCCGTGTGCGACGAGGGTGGCCGTTTCCTCGGCCTCGTCTATTCAGACCTTGAAAGCCTGGAAGCCGCATTCCAGACGGGGAAAGGCGTCTACAAATCGCGCTCCAGGGGTTTGTGGACAAAGGGAGCGTGCTCGGGCAATACACAGCGGCTCATCCGGGCCGATCTCGACTGCGACAGGGACTGCATCCGCTTCACCGTCGTTCAGGAAGGGAGGGGGTTTTGCCACCTGCAGCGGCGCAATTGCTTCGACGATGGGTATGGCATGGAGAAGTTGTCCCGCACCATCGCGCGGCGGATGAAGGAGGCGCCGGAAGGTTCCTACACGAAAAGGCTTTTCAGCGACCCGGGCCTCCTTGCGGCGAAATTGCGGGAAGAGGCGGACGAGCTCGCGAAGGCCTCGGGCAAGGCAGAAACGGTCGCCGAGGCGGCGGATGTCTTTTACTTCGGTCTCGTAAAGGCGCTGACTGAGGGAGGGAATCTTTCAGCTATAGAAGGCGAACTGGAGAGGCGCTCGTTCAAGGTTAGCAGGAGGCCGGGCAACGCGAAACCCGGTTATGATTCGGCGAGAGGAGAAGCAGGATGGGCGGGTATTCACTGAAGAGGATTGGCCCGGACGAGGTTCCGGGTCCGCAGGCGAGGCTTTTCGATCCAGAGGTTGATGCGGTCGCGGCCAGGGCGATCCGCGACGTGCGGGATTCTGGCGAAGCGGGCTTAAGAAAATGGGCCGAGGAGCTGGGCGAGCTGTCGCCGGGGGATCGGCTGCTTTATGACCGGGATGACCTCGAAGCGGCGTATCGCCGGACAGATGCCGATGTGCGGCAGCTCTTGTCGCGCGCGCGCGGCCGCATCGCGGCCTTCGCGGCCGCCCAGCGCTCCTGCCTTTCCGATCTCGACACTGCGGTGCCGGGCGGCCGCGCCGGGCACAAGTTCGTGCCCGTGGCGCGCGCGGGCTGCTATGTTCCAGGTGGCCGCTATCCCCTGCCCTCCAGTGCCCTCATGACCGTCTGCCCCGCGAAAGCCGCAGGCGTGGGCGAAGTCTGGTGCGCAGGGCCTCACCCCACTGACACCAGCCTCGCCGCAGCATGGCTAGCCGGGGCCGACGGCTTTCTCCGCTGCGGGGGCGCCCACGCCATAGCCGCTCTGGCCTTTGGCGCCGGAGTACCACGATGTGACGTCGTCGTCGGCCCCGGCGGCAAATACGTGGCAAGCGCAAAGCGCCAACTATTCGGAATCATCGGCACAGAGGCCCCGGCAGGCCCCTCCGAGCTGCTCATCGTCGCCGACAGCGAGGCCCATCCCGGCATCATCGCCGGCGACCTCCTTGCCCAAGCCGAGCACGATACGGCAGCCGTTCCCATGCTTATCTGTGCATCCGAAGCTCTTGCCCGCAAGGTGGAAGAGGAAATCGCCGTCCAGCTCGCGGCTCTGCCCGCGCCAAATGACAAGACCGCCTCCATTGCGCTCCAGAACGGCTGGATTCTCGTGGCCGCTGACGAGCCCACAATCTGCGCCTGCGTCGATAGCTGCGCGCCTGAGCACCTTGAGCTGCTCGTGGCCGACCCCAAGGGGCTTGCGCGGGGAATCCGTTCGGCCGGTGCCATATTCATAGGCAGAAATTCCGCCGAAGTCTTCGGCGATTATGGAGCAGGACCGAACCACACGCTCCCGACTGGCGGGGCCGCGCGTTTCGCGGCAGGTTTGTCGGTGCTCAATTTTCTGCGCGCGCGCACCTGGCTGGAAATAAGCGACCCCGGTCCTCTCGCCGAAGATTCTGCAAAATTCGCCCGGCTCGAAAGGCTCGAAGGCCATGCCCGGGCGGCCGAAGTCCGCCTGTCTTGGCCTGGAAGATAGCCAAACATTTTGTAAATCAGCAGATCGGCCCCATCCGGATCACTGGCCCAGCTTTATGCTCAGCGGAGCGTCATAGTCCTCTCCCTCTGTGAGAGTTTTCAGCAGTTCCTGAAGATCGGGATGGCGAATTTCAGCGGCTTTGCAGCCAAAAAGCCTTTCGCTCGTATCATTGTTCAATATTGCGTCCAACTCGGAATCGCTCAATGGCAGGAACTTCCGGATATTCTTGATGTAGTTCGCTGGCGTCGAGAATGGGCGGTCGCTTCCAAACACGATGTTCTCCAGGCCCCATTCACGCATCAGTGCGACCATTCGCTCGTTCTGTTCAGGCGATGTTGCATCCAATTCGCCCTTCATCGCCTCGTTTTCTGTCACAAGGGCACCCGAAAGGTCAAAGACAATATTGCTTTTGTCAAGATTGGGATTGTTCCTGTACGCCTCTATGAACGCAGTGAACATTTCCTCCGTTCCCTTGTCGAAGCCGCCCCAGCCACCCAGATGCGCGATCTGAAGCCTGAGGCCGGGAGTTTTCGCTATCACGTCGTTGATCAGGATGTCCGCATCTCGCTTTCCGAACTCGGGGCTGCGGCTCCGGAAATGCAGCAAAATGGGGATTCCCTTTTTTGCCGCGTGCGCAAACAGCTTTTGAATCTTTTCCAAATGCTCGGGATTGGTCAAATCGACGTTGGAATTGGTGAAATGCAGTTTCAAGCCCGGCAATTTGAGTACATCGTAGCATCTGTCCACTTCCTCGATTGCGTAGTCCTTGAGAGGATTTATGCTGAAGAAGCCGATAAGCCGTTCCGGATTCTTTGCACACTGGACGGCTAGGTAATTGTTTTCCTTTTTTACATCATTGTACTCATCGGGGCCCTCAATACCCTGCATTCCCAGGATATAGGAACCAGACAGCACGAAGGCTCTGTTCAGCTTGGCTTCGTCCAAAAGGGCGACGACTTTGTCGGCCGAAAACTCTTCTATGGTATTGCCATTATAAGAGTCGCCGCCAATCAACACTTTGAAAATTGAGGCGAACTGCCCGCTCATAACATGTACATGGCAGTCGGTAGCGATTTTTTTCGCACCAGCGGTGTCGCCAGAGCTTAAATCATCGGCCTGAACAGAAAGAAAGGAAACGACAGTCATCAACACAAACAGCAGCAGAACTGTTTTTTTTACCGGCACCAGTCTAGGGAAGCTCACTTCGTTCCTCCTTTGCGCTTTCCACATGCGTTTCGACAAGATGAATATTTTTGCAATTTTGCACAATATAAATACAGTATTTTCTTTTGTAAAGCCCAAACAGGGGGAAACATGCGATGCGACAGTGAGTTCTCTGCATATGATCCCGCAAATCGGTTTTTATTGCAGAAATCTGTGTTTGCTGTCATAGTATGGAGAGGGCCGATTATGAAACTCATTCAAACACACACTGCCTGAAACGACCAGAAATGAAAGGAGGAAATTGTATGAAAAAATTAGTCCTGGCCGTTTCTCTTGTCTCTTTAATGGTCATTTCCATGGCATCCTGCGCAACCACGAAATTTTTAACGGTGCAAGTTGACAGCATCGGCAGTGACATCTATCAGACAGAAAAAACCTATATCGCCGTTTCCACCGATAAAGATGTCGAAGCTGGTGATCTGAGATTCAGGGAATACGCAGGATATATCAGAAAGGTCCTTGCCAAGAAGGGATATAGAGAAGTTGATTCCTCCGATGATGCCAACATCATAGTGTACCTTACGTATGGCATCGGCGATCCCGAACAGCATACCTATGCCTACAGCGTGCCGATATATGGGCAGATCGGAATTGCGCCTTCTCCGGGGCCAGGCCCGGGTACACCTCCTGGCCAAGCCCCACACAATCCGCCGTTTAAACAGTTCAATCCGGTATACGGAATAATTGGATCGACAACAAAATACGAAAATTATACGACATACTTTCGATACTGCAAAATCGAAGCTTTCGACTTTAAGCTCTTGAAAGAGACAAATACAGAAAAACAGCTTTGGTCGACCATCATTACGAGCAGAGGAAAGAGCGACGACCTGAGATTCGTAATGCCGTACATGATTGCAGCGGCCGAAGATTACATAGCCACCGATACGGATAAAAAAGTGGAAGTCACCATCGAGGAAAAGGACGAGAGAGTTGTTCACCTGAAATAAGTTTGGTTCCTCTATAAATCGCAGCCGGAGCTACTGCCGTGAAGGAAAACATCGATCCATGCAAGTCATGCGCTCCCCCCAGGGTGCCGGTCGACGAAGTCGCCGACATCCTCGTGCGGCAGTACGGCCCTTGGCCCGACGAAAGCGAAAGCCCGGTCATCGACCAGCTTGTGTGGTTTCTTTTGAGCACGAGGACGACGGTCGAAAATTGCGAGGCGGCCTACGCCGCCCTTCGCGAACGTTTCCCAAGCTGGGACGAAATGGCCGAAGCCAGGGAGGAGGAACTCTATAGCTCCCTGCGTCCCGCGGGGCTCTATCGCTCCAGGGCCAGAAACCTGTGTGCAACCCTTTTGGCCATCCAAAACCGCTTCGGCTCCGCGAGCCTCGAAGCCTTGCGCGCCTGGCCCGATGGCGAGTGTGAGGCCTTTCTGCTCGGCCTCCCCGGCGTGGGTCTTAAGGTGGCGCGCTGCGTCATGTCCTTTGGCCTCGGTCGGCCGGTTTTGGCGGTAGACACCCATATTTGGCGTGTGACCCGGCGTCTCGGCTGGCACGCTTTCCCGGGCGATGCACCCTCGCGCCCCGGTGCTGACCACCTCAATGCGCTCATGCCCGCGGGCCGGGACGTTCTTTCGCTGCATGTCAACCTTATCCGTCTGGGGCGAGAGTTCTGTCCTGCGGGCGAACCGCGGTGCGATGTCTGTCCGTTGGGAACGATATGCGCGACAGGGGTGGATGGTTTCGAAAAATCCCGGTCGGAACTATAGTACAAACAAACGGAGAAAGTATGGACAAAGTAAAACGCATAGCACTCGTGGCCCACGACAACGAAAAGCGCGAACTCGTGGAGTGGGTGCAGTACAACTGGAAGACCTTGGTAAAGCACGATCTCATATCGACCGGCACCACGGGGCGCCTCGTCGAAGAGACGATGATCGCCAAAGCGGGCGGCGTCCGGCCAGAGGGGCTTCGTCTTACCCGCCTGAAGTCCGGTCCGCTTGGCGGGGATCAACAGGTTGGTGCGCTCATAGCTGACGGCAAAATCGACATTATGATTTTTTTCTGGGATCCCATGTCTCCCCAGCCCCACGATGTCGATGTTAAGGCTCTTTTGAGAATAGCTGTCCTTTACAACATCCCCATGGCTTGTAATCGGTCGACTGCCGATTTTCTAATCTCGAGTTCCCTCTTCAGGGAGAGTTATGAGCCCCATGTCAGAGACTATGGCGACTACCTCGCCAGGTCGATTCGCTGACAAGGGAGTCATTAAACGATGCGCACCATCGCCGACCTCCACATACACTCGCGCTACTCCATAGCCACGAGCCCCAAGCTGACCCCCTCTTATCTTGACCGCTGGGCGCGCATCAAAGGCATAGGCCTCGTCGGCACGGGTGACTGCACGCACCCGGCTTGGCTCGCCGAACTCGTGGAGCAGCTTGAGCCGGACGAGGGAGGTTTCTTTCGGCTCAAGCCCGCCTTGCGGCGCGAGTTCGATTCAGGAGAGGCGCTCGCAGAAGGCCTGCCCACGCCGCCCAGCGACAGCCCGGTGCGCTTCGTCCTCACAGGCGAGATAAGCACGATCTACAGCCGGGAAGGCCGGACTCGTAAAATCCACCATGTCGTGATTTTGCCGGATTTCGCCGCCGCGGCCGCCTTCCAGGCCAGGCTGGAGCGAATGGGCAACATCTCCTCCGACGGCCGTCCCATACTCGGCGTGGACTCGCACGACCTCTTCGCCGCGCTTCTGGACGCCGACGAGCGCTCCATCCTTGTGCCGGCGCACATCTGGACACCGTGGTTTTCTGCCCTCGGCGCGCGTTCAGGTTTCGATTCCATCGAAGAATGCTACGGCGACCTTGCACCCCGCATCGGCGCGATAGAGACGGGTCTGTCGTCGAACCCGCCCATGAACTGGGCGGTGAGCGCGCTGGACCGCTTCGCGATCATATCGAACTCGGACGCCCACTCGCCGGAAAAGCTGGGCCGGGAGGCGACGATCATCGATATGGAAGATTCATTCGCGGGCCTCGCCGAGGCGCTCGCTGGCGGTGGTCCGGCCGGAAAGATCGTCGAGACAGTCGAATTTTTCCCCCAGGAGGGGAAATACCACTACGATGGCCACCGCGTTTGCGGTGTGGTCATGTCCCCGGCAGAAAGCGAGGCCAGCGGTGGGCGCTGCCCGGTCTGCGGCAAGCCTCTTACGCCAGGGGTTATGCGCCGTGTTGCCGAACTCGCCGACCGACCTGTGGACGAGACAGCGCCTTGTCCTCAGAACTACACTGGCACCAACCGCCGGCCTTATCGATCCCTCGTGCCCCTGCCCGAACTCCTGGCGGAGCTCCTCGGCACGGGGAGCGGGTCGAAAAAGGTCGCCGCTGCCTACGGCTCCCTTGTGGAG
>JAJFUL010000001.1 GCA_021372425.1 Spirochaetaceae bacterium | reverse complement strand
TATGAAAAGACTGCGTAAGGAAGCAGAAGAATGACGTACCTTGATTGGGCGGCCACAGCCATCCCTGATGCCGAATTGCAGGCTCAGGCGCAAGCGAGGGCCATGGAGTGCTACGGAAATCCATCCAGTCTCCATGCCGAGGGGAGATCGGCAAAATCCCTTCTTGAATCCGCAAGGACCAATCTTGTTTCTGCTCTATTCAGGGCAAATTCTCCTGTCAAGTCTACAGGAAGGAATCCCGGATCTCTTGTCTTTACAGGATCAGGCACCGAGGCTGATCAGATCGTCCTTCTTTCGCTCCTGCGTTCCCCGAAATACATGCAGGCAGGCGGCCAGCGAAATTCAGCGTCTGATCCCCCGCATATTATCATTTCGGCCATCGAGCATCCGGCAATCTACGCCCAGGCGCAGGTCATGAAAAAGCTGGGCTTTGATGTTACCTTCGTCAATCCTGAAAGCTCAGGCGCGGTGAGTCCTTCCCGCGTGGCCGAGGCCTTGCGGCCGTCGACCATACTCGTCGCGATAATGGCTGTTAACAACGAGACGGGGGCAATCCAGGATATAGCCGGCATAGGAAAGGCGGTAGCCGAAGCAGCAGAAAGCCTGCACATGAAAAAGCCGCTTTTTCATGTCGATTGCGTCCAAGCCCTGGGCAAGGTGCCGCTTGACCTGCCTCCTGCATTCGTCAGCAGCGCGGCCTTCTCCGCGCACAAGATAGGCGGGCCGCGGAGCGTCGGTGCCCTGTGGCTGAATGCACCCCTCATCCCGCTCGCAGAGGGTGGCGGCCAGGAGGGCGGCATTCGCTCTGGCACTGAAAATATTTTCGGCGCCTTGGCCTTCTCGATGTGCGCGCAGAAGGCCGCGCGGAATCTCGATCACAATCTTCAGGTTGCCTATGGTTTCGAAGAAAAGCTCATCTCCGGCATCCGGGCAATCCCTGGTGCCATAATCCTGCCGGAGTGTCGCCTTGCCCATGATTCGCGCTGGAGCCCCTGGGTCTTGAGTGCAGCCTTTCCTGGCCTTTCTGGCGAAGTATTCGCCAGGGCGCTTTCAGATTCAGGCTTTGCCGTTTCGACGGGTTCCGCATGCTCGCATACGCACCGGAACCGGGATACAAGGGTCCTTTCGGCTATGGGCATCCCCGGTGAACTGGCCTTCTCCACGATCCGCATCTCTTTCGGTCCAACGACCTTGCCAGGCGAAATCGAAACCTTTCTCAATACCTCAGGCGACTTGTATCGGAAGCTCAAAACCTGATACAACAGCAGAAGTATGGAATCATTCTTTCTAATCAAGCCTGGGGAGATCCTGCTCAAGAAAGACAATCAGCAGGAATTCATCAGGAGATTGCGCCAGCAGATCCATCTCAGGATGGCCGGTATCACGCACAATATTGAATCCTTCCCCGGAAGATTTTTCATCACTGTCGATGAAAATGATCGGGACAGGACAATTTTCGTCCTTTCGCACTGCCCAGGCCTCAATGGTTTTTCAGAAGCCGTCAAATGCGCCAAAAAGACCGACGATATCCTGGCAGCCGCAGTCCTTGTCGCCAGCAAGGCTGCCGGGCTCGGCAAGACTTCCTTCAAAGTAGAAACGCGACGCTCTGACAAAAGTTTTCCTCTCGGCTCCTATGAGATGTCTGCGCTGGCTGGGGAGACGGTTTTGGCCGCAACACCCAGCCTGAGGGTCGATGTGCACAACCCCGCGTTCACCATCAACATCGAAATCCGCGAAAGAGCCTATGTCTATGGCTTTCCGGAAGATGGCCCGCGCGGCCTTCCTACAGGGTCGAGCGGCAAAGGGCTGCTCTTGCTTTCGGGCGGGATAGATTCTCCCGTGGCGGGCTACATGATGGCCAAACGCGGTCTGCTTCTCGAATGCATCTACTTCCACGCCTACCCCTACACTTCCGACGAAGCCCGCAAGAAGGTTGAGCGCCTCGCAACGCGTCTGGCCGCCTGGACCGGCAGCCTCAGACTCTGGGTGATTCCCTTCACCGAGACGCAGATGGCTATAAAGAAAAATGCCGAGCCTGAAGCCTCCACGATGATGCTGCGCACGGCGATGATGGAAGCGGCCGACAAGGTTGCGCATAGGATCAACGCCAAGGCCATCATCACAGGCGAAAGCCTCGGCCAGGTTGCAAGCCAGACAGTCGAGAATCTTGCCATCACGCAGAGTGCGACCGGGCTCCCCGTGCTCAGGCCGCTGATCGGCATAGACAAGGAAGACACCGTAAAGACCGCGCAGAGAATCGGCACTTACGAGATTTCCATCCTTCCCTATGAAGACTGCTGCGTGCTTTTCTCGCCAAAACACCCGCTCCTCAAGCCACCCCGCGGGAAAAGCATCGAAGCCTACGCAAGCCTCGGCCTTTCGCCGCTCATCGACGAGAGTATCGCTGCTGCCTCGGTACAGCGCTATGGCTACAAGGATGTCGTGTCGGAATATGGTCATTGAAGGAGAGATGAGACTGATAAGGTTCGCAAATGCGCAGCCTGGCTATCCGAACAATACCTTCAGTTTTGTGCTGGAGAAATTCATGCGGGAAGAACTGAAGCTGGGCGAGCACAAGCTCACCATGGACGCGATCGGAACTAAAGACGAAAAAATGATTTGGGGAAACGCTTTCGGCTCAACACAGAACGCTTTGAGTCATAATTTGTGTATATAAATAATGCCGCCCTTACCGATCTCGATGAGTACCTTCCAAAATGCGGAAGTTTGATCGCATAGAATTCCGACACTCTCTTCCGAC
>JAJFUL010000340.1 GCA_021372425.1 Spirochaetaceae bacterium | reverse complement strand
GCCATGATCTCCACCATTGTTGTCGGTATTCTCTGGAGCATCATTTTCTCGCCGTATGGGCCGATAGCGGATATAGCCAATCATATATATGCAAGCAATTATTCAGCAAAAATCGCCGAGATTTTCAGGACAACCGGCGGACTCTCGAATATCGGCGCGTTGACGGATCAGATCATAAAGGCGAGCGCGTCAACCATCAATACTGTCTTCTCGAATCCGAATGTCGATCTGAAGGAATTCCTGAAAAGCTACAGTCCGGCCGAAGTCAATGTTCTCCAGAAAGATCTTGTGAATCTTCTTGCGCCGCGCTGGAACGCCGACTTCCTGAGCAAGAACAATGCCGCGATGATTCCGATTTGCTTTGTCACGCTCTGGATGTGGACAGGAACATACCTGCTGATCTTCCTCGCCAACATGCAGAAAATCGACAAACAGATTATCGAGGCTGCCCAGATCGACGGGGCTTCTGAAATGCAGATCATGAGCCGGGTGGTTCTTCCTAGCCTTTCAAAGGTGATTGCGAATGCAGCCATTCTTTGCATATCGGGATCTCTGAGCGGCTTTGCCCTCATCCTGGCCATGACCGGCGGAGGACCGGCGCGCGTCACGCAGGTGCTCTCCATCTATATGTACGACAAAGCCTTCATGGGCGCACCCGATTATCCCCTGGCCAATGCGATTGCCATGATGATTGTGCTGTTCAGCCTCCTTTTGGTGGGAATCATGTTTGCGCTTGAGCGACGCTTCGGCGGGAAGGAGTAGGGCAATGGATCATCGGGGCAAACGGGTTCGTGAAAAAAAGCCGATTAAGCTGGGATCGTTTATCGGGAAGGCTCTGGCATACCTGGTCATGGGGGTTTTCGCCTTCATGACGATCTATCCGCTGGTATGGCTGTTGCTGAATTCCTTCAAGACAACGACCGAATTCCGTATAAACATGACAGGTCTGCCGATTGACTGGACTTTCGAGAATTACAGGAGCGCCTGGAAAATTGGAGAGTTCGACAAGCTGATTGGAAACTCGGTTCTCTATACCCTCGGCTCATCGATCGGTATAACTTTCCTCTCTCTTCTCTCCGGTTTTGCCTTTGCAAAAATCAAATCGAAAGCGACAGGTCCGATCTATGGAAGTTTTATCATAGGAATTCTTCTTAGCATCCAATCGCTCATGGTTCCCCTTTTTCTGGAGGTGACATCGATTGACAGGGGGCTTGGCGACATTTTGCGTTCGCTTGGCCTTATAGGGCCCGGGGAATTCCGACTTTTCCACAACAGCCGCTTTGGCGTCCTGATCATCTATATCGGATCGGCACTACCTACCGGGATCTATCTGTGTACCGAGTATATCCGGGGAATTCCCAACGCGATCATCGAAGCGGCCCAGATTGACGGTGCAGGGTATTTCCGGATTTTCCGGTCCATCATTGTCGGCATGTCAAAGCCGATTGCGATGACACTTTCGATATTGAACATCCCGAGCCTCTGGAATGAATTTGCGTTGATAAACATTCTTGTCAGTGAGACAAACCTGAAGTCGTTGCCGCTGGGCATCTACAAATTTTCAGGCGGACTTTCGTCAGACTACGGGAAGCAGTTTGCCGCGCTTGTCATAGGAATGCTTCCTATGCTCCTTTTCTACATCGCATTCCGCAAACAGATCACCGCGGGCGTTTCCATGGGCGCACTGAAGGAATGATCGTTGCCTCTAGCATCTCCCGAAAGTTCGAGAATCCTATCCTCGACCTCGCGGGCACAATAGCTGTTCGTCATTTTCCTGAGTATGGTAGCGTATTTATGGCTTTAGTGGATTGATAGGCTGATATCCTCTTCGGTGCGGACGGCAATGCCGGCATCCAGGAGGCGTTGGACGGTAATCCCGTTGCCGCGAACAAGGCGGCCAGAAAAAGTGCCATCGTAGACCAGACCTTTGCCGCAGGAAGGGGATCGTGCTTTGAGGATGGCTTCCTGGCAGCCAAAACGACGGGCAATTTCAAGCGTGATTTCGGCGCCTTTAGCGAATTGCCCGGTGACATCGCTGCCAGTCCGGGACCACACGCGGCCATCGCACAATTCCGATGGCTCTCGCGGCGTGGAAAGGCCGCCAAGCTGCTCGGGGCAGACGGGTATGGCTTCCCCCTCGCGAACCAGCGCGATAATGGCTGGGATGCCTTTCGATTCGCCATCCCATCGGCAGGGGATTCCCGCAAGGCAGGCGCTCACAAGAATCATGGCAACTCCTTGGGATATTAAAGCCGCAGGTTCTTATCTTCGCCCATGCCGTAGAGCAGGGAGACGTCGATCTCGTCGCCGGCGGTGGAACGGATTGTGCCCTCGAAGCGGCCAAAAGGACCTGCATAGTCTATTTCGGCAAGGCCGAGCTTGACCTTTATGTCGTGAGCAACCTCTGGATAAAAACTCATATCGACCATCCCCTCGGTGTCCTGGATGATCCAGGCGCCTTCATGGCCATAGGGGTGCGTGATCTTGACCGGCGGAAGAGGGTAGATTTCCGAGCCCAGCCAGAGTCGGTTTTCATTGTAGGTCTTCTGGTCGCGCACCTGGTTGTCGGTCAGGTTGAAGCCGGCGATGCGGTGGTCGGGAAGGATTCCGAAAGCGGTGACCCAGTCATAATGCAGGCGATAGGGATAGTAGCCCTTGTGGTCGTCAAGGATGGCCAAGGAATCCGAAGGATTGAAAGAATGAGAAGCCTCGCCGGCCTGTACCTTGCCGTGGCAGTGCATCAGCATTTTGGTCGAATAGAGTGCTCTTTCTTTTGAAAAAGGCAGACAGACTGAAAATGGCAAGCAATCGCCCTCGGCTAACGACATCTCGATGTCGAGCATGATCGGCGTCTCATTGCGGGGCATGCAGGAGGCCTCAAGCCTGAGACGGGCCTGTTCCGGGTGGATATACACAGACAGCGAGCTGTTTGAGTTGACAAAGGTGACATCGGAAGGATAGAGCGAGTCCTTGAACTTGATATGGCTGCCAGGACTGACGTGACGGAAGCTGTAGTGCTGCTGCTTCTTCCGGTCCCACAGATCGATGGAGACCATGGACAGGGTCTTAGCGTTGTAGAGGATGGCACAGAGGAACCACTCTCTGTCGCCCACCTGCAGGGCTTGCCACTCCTTGAGGCGCGAATTCTTGAAAAAATTGAGAAGGAAGCAGGAGTAGGGATTTTTGGCATCGCGAAGATTGGCTCTGCCTGGGATTCCCTGCCATTTCCCGAAGGAAAACCGACCATTTTCGTAGAGTAGATCCGGCGCATCGCCGGCGAGCGGCCTGCGCTGTGATGAATTACTCATGCAAGTCCTTTTTCGTAAAGAATATAGAGAGCCTGAGTACCAAGTTCGTCCATACCATCCTTCGAGGCGCGGGTGAACAGGCTTTCCGCAAGGCTCAACATGGGAAGATGGAGCTGCATCGATTTTGCCGAATCCAGAGCGATACGCAAGTCTTTGAGAAAATGCTTCACATAAAAACCGGGCGC
>JAJFUL010000308.1 GCA_021372425.1 Spirochaetaceae bacterium | reverse complement strand
GCCCTACGGCGATGAAAAAGAAAAGGTCGAGTGGCTTAAGTCCATGGGCTTCAAGACCGTCGAATCAGGTATTTTCGATACAATAGAATCCATCATCGCCTACAGGGCGAGGATAATGGACGCGAGGCCAGGGCTCATGTACGACATAGATGGCCTTGTGGTCAAGGGACTCGAGATCGACGAGGACGACCTGGCAAAGCCGAGGCCGGAAAAGCAAATCGCCTTCAAATTCAGTCCCGAAGAGGCAGTCACTACGCTCATGGAAATTGAGTGGAGTGAAAGCGGCGCCCTCTATACGCCAATCGGCATTGTAGAGCCTGTGCACCTTGCAGGAACTACTGTTCAGCGTGCCAATCTCTGCAACCCCGACATGATCCGGAACATGGGTCTAAAACTGGGGTCAAAAGTTGTAATTACGAAGCGGGGCGAGATAATCCCGAAGATTGAGACACTTGTCGAAAATCCCGAAAATGCCCGGGAAATAGAATTGCCGACAGAATGCCAGAGCTGCGGCAGCATGCTCATTGACGAAGGAAGCCGTCTGTATTGCCCAAACCCAGCCTGTCCCAAAAGAACCTTCCACCGCCTTGAGAAATGGCTTGCAGTCGTCGGCACAAAGGAATTCGGCTCCGTCATACTGAAAAAACTTTTCGACTCAGGCAGGGTGCGCAGCATCCCGGATCTCTATACGCTCAGTACGGCAGAACTTGCGACGTTCGACCGCATGGGCCCGACCCTTGCGCAGAAAATAGTGAAGAATCTTCACGCCGTGCAGGAATTGAGCCTTGCCGAGTTTGTGGCAGGGTTCGATATCGATGGGGTTGGGATCCTTGTCGCGGAAAAGCTGGTCAACGGCGGCTATGAAACGCTGGATTCGCTTTTTGTCGCCACGCCTTCCGATCTTGCAAAAATCGATGGCATAGCGGATACAATGGCAGGCATAATCACGGCAGGCCTTGCCGAGCGCAGGGAAGAAATGGAAGCTCTGCTTGCTTCTGGCTCTGTGGTCATACGCAGACCTGCGGCGTCCGGCACCGCTGGATCCAGTGTCAGCCTGGTCCATGGCAAAGTCTTCTGCTTCACGGGCGAACTGCTGTCGATGAAACGAAGCGAAGCGGAAAAGAGGGTAAGGTCGCTCGGAGGCAGCGCAAAATCGGCAGTGACCAAGGACCTCGACTATCTTGTCACGAATGATCCACTTTCCGGCTCGGAAAAGAATCGTAAAGCCACAAAATTGCATATTCCTATCATCAGCGAACAGGATTTTCTGGCAATGCTTGCAGAAACGGCTGAACATAATGAATGATTTTTCATACAACATAAAGCAGGATCGTCTTGTTTTTTCGGTACGGGTGATTCCGAAATCCCCTTTCAGCAAGGTAGATGGGACAAGAAATGGCTCGCTCCTTGTGCGGGTGAAGGCGGCACCTGAGCACGGGAAGGCCAACGAGGAAGTTCGGGACTGCATAGCTTTTTTCCTGAAGCTTCCCTCACGGCAGATCATTATTGAGAATGGAAGCGCTTCAAGAAAAAAGACCGTTTCAGTTCCCTCGCTGTGTATGCCGCAATTGGACAAGTTGGTGAAGGGCAGGGGCGTGGGCAGCCAATCTTGAACAGAGCGGCGCTGGCAGGGTAGTATCAGGATCATGATTGACAGGAAGAATTACTGGAAACAGCGTATACTTGAGCTGCTTCTTGCTTTCGGGGCAGAGAAGGAAATCAAGGGGCAGAATCTGTCCTTGCCTGATATAGTCGCGGAAGTGCCTCCTGATCCGGCGATGGGCGACCTCGGTTTTCCCATGTTCAGCTATGCAAAGCTTTTCCGAATGAATCCGGCCTTGCTCGCCGCTTCCATCAGCCAGAGGATCGCCGCCGGAAAAGAACCAGACAGCCCCGCCGCAAAAGACTTGGCAAAGGCGCAGGGTCCGTATCTCAATATTTTCTTCGACAGGGAGCAAATCACTTCCGAAATACTGGAGAGGGGCTCCAGCCTGTCCTGGAATGACAGCAAGCCTATGGCGGGCAAGCGCGTCATGGTCGAGTTCTCCTGCCCCAACACCAACAAGCCGCTTCACCTCGGACATCTTCGCAACAACGTCCTGGGCGAATCTCTTTCCAGAATCCTGAAGGAAGCAGGCGCCGAAGTGCGTAAGGTCAATCTTATTAATGACCGCGGCGTCCATATCTGCAAGTCGATGCTTGCCTACAAGGTTTATGGTCAGGGTCACAGCCCTCAGGATGAAGGCCTCAAGAGTGACCATTTCGTCGGCAAGTATTATGTGCTTTTCAACCAGCTCAAAACCGAGGATCCGGCGGCAGAGGAAAAAGCGCAAGCCATGCTCAAGAAGTGGGAGGAGGGCGATCCGGAAACGCTCAGGCTCTGGAAGCAGATGAATGAGTGGGCGATTTCCGGCATAAAGGCTACCTATGCCCGACAGGGTGTCGGCTTCGACAAATATTATTTTGAGAGTCAAACCTACATGAAAGGCAAGGCGGAAGTGCTGGAAGGCCTCAAGAAAGGCATTTTCTACCAGGATGAGGACGGCTCAATCTGGGTGAATCTCGAGGACGTGGGCCTGGATAGAAAAGTCCTGCTTCGCAAGGATGGAACCAGTCTCTATATTACACAGGATATCGGTACGGCAATCTATCGCCACGACGACTGGGCTTTCGACAGACTGATCTATGTGGTTGCCAGCGAACAACAGTACCATTTCAAGGTACTGTTCGAAGTCCTCAAGCGATTGGGCTTCGACTGGGCTTCCAACCTGTACCACCTGTCCTATGGTCTCGTCAATCTTCCTTCTGGGCGGATGAAGACGCGCGAGGGCACGGTCGTCGACGCCGACGATCTTATCGATGAGCTTACCGATCTGGCAAAGGAAGAAATCAGCCAGAAAGGAAGGGATGATGAAGTCGGCGATGCAGGCTCAGTCTCGGAAAAGGTCGCGCTGGGTGCGCTTCATTACTATTTGTTGCAATCCGTGCCGACCAAAGATATGCTCTATGATCCCCAGCAGTCGCTTTCCTTTACCGGCGATACGGGACCCTATATCCAATATATGGGCGCCAGGGCTTGCTCGATTCTTCGCAAGTACGGGAATGGCGAGGGCAATGCAAGGAACGGAAAGGCTTCGCTGGCGGCGCTGTCGGGTGAGGGCGACTGGTCTCTCGTCCGCAAGCTGGCCCTGTTCTCGGGCAATCTCGAGCTTTCCGCCCGCATGATGGAGCCTTCGGTCATGGCTGCTTACGCGCACGATCTCGCGGCAGAATTTTCATCCTGGTACAGGGACAATCCTGTTCTCAACAGTCCTGATCCGGACCTTTCCGCGAGCAGAGTCCTCCTTGTCGGTGCCGTGCGGAATACGCTCAAGACGGTTTGCGACATGCTCTGCATACCATTTCTTGAACTGATGTGAAATCCTTAGCGCTTTTCCTTGCCGCTGATTGACAGGAAATGCCTATTCAGTGTATAAAACTTCGCTACGTATGGATTTTTTGTGAGGACACAGACAATGTATGCAATTGTAGAAGTAAACGGAAAACAATATCGCGTCGAACAGGGTAAGACCTTGAAGGTAGACCGTGTGCTTGAGAAAGCGGGCGAGACAATCGCTTTCGACAAAGTGCTCCTGCTTTCAGGCGAGTCTGGCGTGAAAGTCGGAACCCCTTATGTCGAAGGCGCCTCGATTAAGGCAGTCGTTGAATCCGAAGCCAAGGGCGACAAGATCATCGTCTTCAAGTACAAGCCGAAGAAAGACTACAGGCTGACACAAGGGCATCGCGAAATCTACACTGTTCTCAATGTGACGGAAATCGTCGGCGCCTGATGCGCTGTAACAGATTGGAGGGAAATCATGCCACACAAAGGCGTTAATGGACGAGATTCAAATCCCCAGCATCTTGGTGTAAAGAAATATGCCACCCAGCAGGTGTCTGCAGGGTCGGTCATAGTAAGACAGCGCGGGACCAAAATCAACGCAGGTAAGAATGTCGGGCTTGCCAAGGACGACAGCCTTTATGCGCTTGTAGACGGAGTGGTTTCGTTCAAGGAATTCAAGGGCAAGAAATATGCCCAGATAGAACCGGCCAAATCAGAAGAGTAACCACGCGGCCTTTGAAGGCAGCGGCCTGGCTGGAACCGGGAAATAACAAGCCACCCTTCATGGAATGGGTGGCTTTTTTGTCTTGAAAGAGCCGATTGAGCCTGGTATGGTTGAGTCAAGGAGAGTGCTTTTTGATCAAGTTTGCGGATGAGGCAACAATCATCGTATCCTCAGGGAAAGGCGGGGATGGCTGCATAGCCTTTCGAAGGGAAAAATATGTTCCCAAGGGCGGGCCAGCGGGCGGTGACGGTGGCAAGGGCGGCGACGTGATTTTTGTCGTAAAGCGTAACCTGCGGACGCTTTCATATCTCCGCTTCAAGCAGACTTTCAAGGCACAGAGCGGAGAACCTGGCATGGGGCGCAACATGCACGGCAGCGACGGCGCGGATATCATCATCTCAGTTCCGCCCGGAACGATTATCAGGGATGCCGACTCAGGCGAGCTTCTCATGGATTTTGGGCGCAAGTCGGGGGGATCAGGTTCGCAGCGCGAAGGGGAATCCTGGGTTTTCCTCAAAGGCGGCAAGGGCGGCCTCGGCAATACGCATTTCAAGAATTCCGTGAATCAGGCGCCCCGTTATGCTTCGCCAGGCCGTCCGGCCATCGAGCGCCGGCTCAAGGTGGAGCTGCAGCTTATCGCCGATATCGGCTTCGTAGGCTTCCCCAATGCAGGGAAATCGAGCCTCCTGGACGCCTTCACCAACGCGCATCCAAAGATCGCAGCCTACCCATTCACAACCAAGATACCCAATCTTGGCGTCATGACCACCCATGAAAGGGATATAATCCTTGCCGACATTCCCGGGATAATCGAAGGCGCCCATGAAGGAGCCGGTCTCGGCATCCGCTTCCTGCGGCATATCGCGCGGACAGCCATTCTTGCCTATGTCATAGATATTTCAGAGCCTGAATGGGAGAGGGAATTTTCGATCTTGCGCGCAGAGCTGGCTGATTATTCGGCGGAGCTTGCAGAAAAACCGCATGTCATCGTGGCGACAAAGACGGACCTGCCTGAAGTCCGGGAGCGCCTGGGTGCATTCAGGGCCTTGCTGCCAAGCGAGAAAATCTACCCTGTGTCGGTCTTTACCAGGGAAGGGCTCGACGAACTCATGGAGGCATTCTTCGGACTTGTCACTGAACAGGAGAAGCTGATTTCCGGCGAAGGACCGACGATTGAGGGCAGTGATGGAAGCTGCGTTGCTGAAGACTTTTTCGATACAAACCTGCCCGGCTTCGGCGAAGACTCCGACATGGAAGCGAAGCAAGGGCCGGAAGGGGACAAACAGGAATGAAGACTGCGCTTTTCGGCGGAACTTTCAATCCTGTCCATATCGGACACCTGATCCTGGCCGAGGAAGTTCTCAGGCAGATTGGCTGCCAGCGCATAATTTTCATTCCAACCAATATACCGCCGCACAAGGAGATTGATGACCCAGGCCCCGAGATCCGGCTGTCCATGCTCACAGAAAGTATACGCGACTACCCCTTTTTTGAGGTAAGCGACTGCGAGATACTCAGGCCCGGAATTTCATACAGCATAGAAAGCATCCGGAGCCTGGTCGGAGCTAATAGTGTCGAGCCAAAGCCGGGGCTCATCATCGGTGATGACCAAGCCGAGGGATTTATGGCATGGAAGGATCCCGATGCCATCGCGAGAGAAAGCACAATCATCATCATGCACAGGAAATATCGGCATGAAATAGAATTTTTATTCCCGCACCTTTACATCGACAATGAGATATTTCCTGTTTCATCCACGGGGATTCGGGAAAGGATAAGCGCCGGACAGGCCTGGCGGGCCCTGGTCCCTCATGAAGCAAGAAAAATAATAGAAGCGAATGGATTATATGGATTTGATAGAAATTCCGGGAACACAAGTCGATAGACTGCTTGTCACGATGAGCCCCCACAGGAGGGAACATTCCCTGTCGGTTGCAAATGTGGCGGAGCAGCTCTGTGCCAGATTCGGAATTGAAGCCTCCAGGGGCCGCTACGCCGGATTGGCCCACGATGTCATGAAGGAAAGAGGTCTTGCCGAGCAGTGGAGCCTGGCAAGGGAAGGCGCCCGGGAGATTGGTGATCCACTCATCTCCAGGACGGTCAGGGAGTTTGAGCTCGGAGAGGCCTTTGGCGGAAAGATGATCCATGGCCCTGCAGCGGCAGGCTACCTGTATATCGGTTGCGGCCTGCGCGATATCGGGATCCTCGAGGCAGTGGCCTTGCATTCCTCGGCTTTCCCTGATATGAAACCACTGTCGAAGATCACCTATGTCGCTGATAAATTGGAACCACGGCGATCCTATGTCGGCCCTGCAGATGCCGAAGCCCTTGCGACGCTGGAACTTGATGAACTCTTCTTTTTTGCGATGGAACACGTGATTGGCTATCTGACTGAAAAAGGCTACCGTATTGCCCAAAGCACGCTCGACCTGTACAATTCGCTTAAAGTGGAAAAGGCATCAAAGTGATAAGAAGACCTGCATTTCAGAAGAGCAACATTCTCCTATGGATCATCGCAGGCCTGGTCGTGGTCATGGTGATTTTGGGGGTAGGATATCTCAAGTCAGGCAGCATCGCAATGCAGCTAAAATCCGATAAGCCCCTGAACATCGTCTTTATATTCGAAAACAAAGGCAAGCCTCTATCCACACAGCTTCTGATGTTCTACCCTTCGCGTTCGAAGGCGGCGCTCCTGGACATACCCAGCAATACAGCCGTCATATTAAAAACAGTCAAACGCATGGATCGAATCGATTACACGTACAAGAAGGGGAAGCCCTCGGCATACATAAGCGAGATTTCCGGATATCTCAATGTTGATATCAATGGATACATACTCCTCGATGAAAACGGCCTGCGGGATGCAGTGGACCTTGTCGA
Source organism: Spirochaetaceae bacterium (assembly GCA_021372425.1). GTDB lineage: Bacteria > Spirochaetota > Spirochaetia > Treponematales > Rectinemataceae > JAFIHQ01. The sequence continues at coordinate 1,455 of JAJFUL010000308.1, read as the reverse complement.
CGGGATCCAGCTGTTTATCCCTGCAATGGTCGTCCAGGACGAGCCACAAGTGGTGCGCCTCCCGGGCGGCGCCGTGACGCTCGATGGTGACAAGGCCACGCAGTACCTGCTGTACAGGGAGGAAAATGAAAGCGACTCGGATCTGATTGGCCGGAGACAGAAACTTGTGGTGGCCTTGCTCAAGAAGGTATCCGAAAAGTCGACTTATCTTTCCGCAAAGGGCGTGATGGGCAGATTTACGGGCGCGATGAAAAGCAACCTGGGCAATGAAAGCAAGAACAAGCTTTTCGGCGAAATGGCCAAGCTCGATGCAGATTCTGTGTTGATGCAGAAGATGACCGGCGTGAATCGGAAGGTCGAGTCACAGACTCTTTTCTTTCCTTTCTATGACGGTGAACTTGCCAGGGACATGATAAGCCAGACCCTGAACGCCATGAACGCGGAAACCGGAACGAGCCCCATGAGCAAGATTTTCACGGTTGAATTGCTGAACGGAACGAGCGAAAAGGGCCTTGCCTCACGCACTGGAACAATTTTCGAGAGTTTTGGCTACGATGTGGTGGCGATTGGCAATGCGGCTACTCTCGATTACGAAAAAACGGTCATCATAGACCGATTTGGCGAGAAGGAATCACTTTCTGCCATCGCGGGCGTGATAAAATGTGGCAATTTCGCCGAGGCAGAGGATTACAAGGGTTCGATTCAGGCTGATTACACGATCATCCTTGGAAAGGATTTCAATGGGAGGGTTTGTGTCAGATAGCAAGGCGCTGGTATTTTCAATTGCAAAGACGATGGCGGAACACAAGGCTGGCGATGTCGTCATCCTCGACCTCAGGGGGATTGCTGACTGGACCGACTACTTCGTGATCGGCACTTCCGGCTCATCTACACATCTTAGCGGGCTTGTGCGCGCCGTTGAAGAAGAGATTGCCGCTGAAGCCATTACCACCATCAACAAACCTTCAATCAAAGATGACGAAAACTGGGTCTTGCTGGACATCGGCGATATTGTCGTGCACATTATGAGCCAAACCGCAAGGTCTTTCTACGAACTTGAGAAACTGTGGTTCAAGGCGCCGCAGATTCAGGTCGAGGCGAGATAGAGATCAGCAGTTTATTGTATATTCTCCAATAAAAAACCCCAAAAAGTGTCTACTTCTTGGGGCAGTTCAGTCCATGAACCGAGGCTCCTTGAGCCATGGGAATTTCAATCAGGTTTCAGGCGGACATCATTCATCCAGGTCGCCGAAACCCGCATCATCGTCATAATCGAAGTCGTCGTCCTCGTCTTCATCATCGTCGAATCCGTCGTCTTCATCATCATCGTCATCGCTGTTGAGATCATCGGAATCGTCGTCGAAATCGCTGTCGAAATCATCATCCTCAAAATCTTCGTCTTCCGAATCATCATCCCCGTCAAAATCTTCATCTTCAAAGTCATCACCATAGCTC
>JAJFUL010000306.1 GCA_021372425.1 Spirochaetaceae bacterium | reverse complement strand
GGACGAGAGGATTTGAACCTCCGATCTTCTGCTCCCAAAGCAGACGCCTTAGCCCCTAGGCTACGTCCCGAGAAATACGAGCTACGCTAGACCAAAAAAGCGCCGGGTGTCAATATGGCACCGCCTTCTACGGTATTTCCTACCTGATCTCTGCGCTTCTTCCCACAGCCGCACAGCCTGTAAGCGAGGCGATCCAGCCGGCCTTGTTCCAGAGAGCGCATGCACCGCTTGTTTCAGTTAGCTCGCCGTGGCGGTCCCGGATTGAGCGCATAAGGGGCGAGTCCAGAGCCATGGCCAGCCCATTGAAGTCTGCGTTGGAATCTGAGAAAGCCGCGAAAGGACAGGCTTCAATGCGTCCGTCCGGGGCGAGATGAATGAAACCCCTGCCCGCCGCAAGACAGCCGCCATAGTCTTCCTCGTTGCCGGGAAGCTGAATGACGGGATAGCCGACGCCTTTGAAGTTGTGACTGTCACTCCAACGCGCTTTTTGCTCGCTCGAGAGGGCAAGATCCTGCGTTCCCGGCGCGACGGGGACATACTCGACGAGGAACAGGGCCGCGGGACCCAGCCGCGCAAGGTCGTCGAGATACTGGCGGGACAACACCAAATCAAAATTCTGCGAAGTGACCGTTATGGAAAAGCCAAAGCTGAAGCCCCTGGCGCGCAAGCCTTCCGCTTTTTCAAAGACGTCTTCATGAATTCCCCGTCCTCTTCGCCTGGCGGTGTCTTTGGTTTCACCCTCGATGCTGAACACGGGGACAAGGGCGCTTTCTGTAAAAAGGTCAATCGATTCGCCGTCGATCAGTGTGCCGTTGGTAAAGACTGGGATTATGATGTCGGGCAATTTCGCCATCTTCGCGAGCAGCGACCTGCGCATAAGAGGCTCGCCGCCTGCTACCAAAATTACGCCGACGCCCAAATCTATCGCTTCGCGGAAAAGTTCCATAAACCGATCGTCGGAAAGCTCAGCGGTGAGCCCGGCCGACCCATCTTCAGGCCTGAGCACCTTTGAATAGCAGCCGGTGCAGTTCAGATTGCACGCCCGGGTTACGCTCGCGATGAGGACAGGAGGTACCGTCGTTCCGGCAGTGGCGGTTGCCAGCCGTTTGACGGACTGTCGTTTCTGGAAATCGTAGGCCCGGCGGAAGCGGCCTATCCGTCGTGGGGCGGAATACAGCGGGCCTCGCCACGCCGAGTGGAGAAGTAATCTGAAAAATTCCCCGACACGAAAGTCGAAAAGCCCTGGCGGGGTTTGAGTCGGTGTCATTGCAGTCGAGCCTTCTATTTTTGCGGTGTTTTTGCCTTGATCAGCGCCCTGACATTCGAGTCACAGCGTTCGTTGTCAGGGTTGCCGGCATGGCCCGCAACCCAAAAAAACTCAGGCCCCAACTCTTGCACGAGCGCATCGAGCCTGATCCACAGCTCCTGATTTTTCACCGGCTTTTTGTCGGAAGTCTTCCAACCCCGCAACTTCCAGGATGAAATCCACGCGGTGATGCCGTTGCGGACATACTGCGAGTCTGTGTGAATTTTGATTGGCGCGGAGAGCCATCGGGGCTCTGGCGCGGCGTCACCGGGGTCGCTCGGGGACCGACTATCGCTCGGGAACCGACGATAGGTGCCAGTCTTAAGTTCGCGCAGAAAGGTGAGCGCCTGTATGACCGCTATCAGTTCCATACGGTTATTGGTCGTTTCGGGTTCAAAACCCGAATCCTCATGTGAGCGGTCGCCAAAGTGGATGACGTATGCCCAGGCACCCGGGCCTGGGTTATTGGAGCATCCACCATCGGTATAGACAATGAAGTCGTTCATTGGGCAACTATGACAAAACAAGGACTAAATTGCAAGGAACCTGGGCTGATTTTGCTCTGGACACTCCCCTGACGTCAATAAAAGCGCTTTTCTGGTATTGTCTTGAGTGCCAACAGTCAGATAAACTGGGATGCCTATGCTGAAAGAATACCGCACTATGCTGCCGTATATTAAAAAATACAGGCTAAAGTACCTTGTTGGCTTCATTTGTCTCCTTGCAGTCGATGCCGCCCAAGTGTCCATACCGCGCTATGTTAGCCAGGCGATCGATATAGTGGCGAGCGGCACATTCACAATGTCCGCCCTGCTGAGGCCGGCTCTTTCGATGGTGCTCTCTGCACTCCTCATCTCGTGCGGAAGGTTCCTCTGGAGATACTTCATAATGGGATCATCTCGGAGGATCGAAGCCGAAATGCGGGACAACCTTTTCGGCCATTACATGGAGATGTCCTCGACCTTCTATCAGGAGAACAAGACGGGAGACCTGATGGCCAGGGCCACAAACGACATGAATGCCGTACGCCAATCCATGGGTATGGGCTTCGTGTCCTTTATTGATGGCGTCTTCATGACTATCATGATCGTCGGAGCCATGTTCACGACTAATTCCAGGGTGGCTCTTTACACGATAATCCCGCTGCCTCTCATTACGATGCTTATCCTGCAGTTCGGTAAGCTTGTTGGCAGGCAATTCAAGAAGGTGCAGGAAATATATTCAAAGATGTCCGATATCGCCCAGGAAACGGTTTCGGGGATGCGTGTCGTCAAGGCCTTCGTCAAGGAGAAGCACTTCTCAGGGAAATTTGCAGAAACGAATGACGATTACAGCGCCGCAGTAATGGATCTTGTAAAAACTTTTGGGTTCTTTTTCCCGCTTATTTCGTTTCTGGCTGGAATCAGCAACGTAATCCTCCTCTCGACGGGTGGAAACGAGGTCATTCGCAATACGATGAGCCCGGGCGATATAATCGCCATGATTTCTTACCTCGAAATGCTTGTCTGGCCGCTGATGGGAGCTGGTTATACAGTCAACATCATCCAGCGCGGCGGGGCTAGCCTGAAGCGGCTCAACGAAATCTTCTCCACGAAGAGCGACATCAGTGTGCCTCTGGATGCCCGCAGAGACAGCCCCTCGGGAGATCTTGAAATCAGGAACTTGAGCTATACCTTCAAGGGAGCCACGAAACCTGTGTTGGAAAATATATCGCTTGTCGTGCCGGAGGGCGCGACAATTGGAATCCTTGGAAGGGTGGGAAGCGGCAAGTCGACCCTGCTGAAGGTCATGCCAAGACTGCTTGACCCCGGAGAGGGCAAGATATTTATCGGTGGTAGAGATATTTGCCTATATGAGTTGTCTTCACTGCGAAAGACGTTCGGCTTTGTCCCACAGGAATCTTTTCTGTTTTCAGCCTCTGTCAAGGACAACATTATGTATGGGAACCAGGATCTTGTTCCCGGACGTTTCGAAGATCTGGCGCGAATCGCTGCGCTGGACAAGGATTTGCAGCTTTTCCCCGACGGATGGGACACGGTGGTCGGGGAGCGGGGGCTGACACTTTCGGGAGGGCAGAAGCAGAGGATAGCGATAGCGAGGGCGCTGGCGCTTGATCCCGAAATTCTCATCATGGATGATTCGCTTTCGGCTGTTGACGCGGAAACCGAGGAGAAGATTCTCCAGAATCTTCTCGTTGAAAGGCAGAACCGTACGAACGTGATCGTTTCGCATCGGGTTTCTACCTTGCGTCATGCCGATTCCATCCTCGTGCTTGAGGATGGAAAGGTCATTCAGTCCGGCACGCACGGGGAATTGATGGCAGACGGTGCGGGCTTCTATTCGGAAATTGCGAGGCTGCAGGAGTTGGAGACGGAAGTCGCCGAAAACTCCATGAATGGCGGGGAACGATAGTATGGCTGAATATTTTGAAACCGATGATGTCACGCGCGGCTACGATTCGAATATTGCCCGCAGAATCCTCTCCTATATCAAGCCTTACAAGGCTCTTGCAGTCTTCACGATGCTGGCACTGATTCTGAGTACTTTGGGAGAACTCCTGAGCCCTGTGATCATCAGACAGGCTATCGATGATGTTCTAATGAAGTCATGGTATGGCATCGACATTTCGGTAAAGGGGAGCGAAGCGGACAAAGTCATCAAACTGCAGGATTCGGACCCTGTCATCCAGGGCAAGGCTTATGTGCGGACTTCAAGGCTTGGGGGGCTGAGCACGGTTGAGAAGAATGATCTGACTGCAAGAAAGCTCTTCGACCCGACGGAGTACTATCTGTTTCGTATCGATGAAGGAAATGCGGCGCAGTCGGCGCTGCGCGCCGAGCGCCCGGAGCTGTTCGCGTCCGAGGGGCAGTGGGCCTGCATCGCGCGCGACAAGCTCCGGGCGCTGCCCGCCGCCGAGGCGGCGGGTCTGCGCCGTGCCGACAGCCTTGACCTCGGGCGTTACGTCATTGCCCTTCTTGTCGTCATGGTCTTCATCCTTATAGGCACCTTCTTTATGAACTACTTCAGCAATCTCGTCAGCGTGAAAGTCATGAAGGATCTCCGCATGCAGCTCTTCGGGCATGTGTTGACCAGGTCCATGGCCTTCATCTCGCACCAGCCGGTCGGCCGCCTCGTCACCCGCATGACCAGCGACGTGGAAACCATCAGTGAATTCTTCACGGACGTGCTCTCCGCCTTTATCAAGGACGGCTCGATCATGGTCGGCTCCCTCATAGTCCTCTATATGTTCGACGTCCGGCTGGCGCTCGTCGTCACTGCGAGTATTCCGTTCGTGCTTTTTGCTTCCAACATAGCGCGCAAACGCTCGCGCGATGCCTACCGGAAGCAGCGCCAGTGGACCAGCAAAGTGAACGCTTACATAGCCGAGCACATCTCCGGAATTGAGGTGGTCAAACTCTTCAGCAAGGAAGAAGCGTCAAAGAAAGAGTTCGCCGAACACGACGCCAACCTCAAGCAAGCCAACCTGGGCGAAATGTACGTCTATGCGACTTTCAGACCCATCGTCGATCTACTTTCGACAATAACCACCGTGATCGCCCTCTGCGTAGGCGCCTGGTTCTATCTCTCGCATTCCATTTCGCTCGGCACCTTGATAGCCTTTGTGAACCTCATTGGAATGTTCTATTCTCCCATCAAGGATGTTGCGGAAAAATACGTCAACCTTCAGAGCGCCATGGCTGGCGCCGAACGCATTTTTGGCCTCCTGGACGCGAAGGAAGAGATAATCGATGCGCCGAAAATGCCAATGCCTTCCGTCGTTCGCGGACACATCCAGTTCGAAAAGGTCTGGTTCGCCTACAAGGAGGAGGACTGGGTTCTCAAAGATGTCTCTTTCACGGTCGAGCCTGGTCAGATGGTCGCCATTGTCGGTTATACCGGCGCTGGCAAGACAACGATCACCAACCTAGTGACCCGGTTCTGGGATATCCAGAAGGGTTCGATACGCATCGATGGCAATGAAATCCGCGACCTTCCCCTCGATGGCCTGCGACGCAGCATCCAGCCTGTGCCACAGGACGTATTCCTCTTCGCCGGAACCATTGCGGACAACATCCGCCTTGGCACGGAGGTCAGCGAGGAACGCATGAGGATTGCAGCCGAAGCCGTTCACGCCAACGAATTCATCGAAGCGCTCCCCAAAGGCTACGGGAGTGAACTGGCTGAAGGCGGCAGCAATCTGAGCCAGGGCCAGCGGCAGCTGATTTCCTTCGCCCGGGTACTGGCGCACGATCCTTCCATCATAATCCTTGACGAAGCCACCAGTTCGGTCGATACGGAGACGGAAAAGCTCATCCAGAGAGGAATCGAAGGCCTGCTCTCCGGTCGGACGAGCATCGTCATCGCGCACAGGCTTTCCACGATTCGCAATGCCGATAAGATCATCGTGCTTGCGCATGGAAAGATAGTCGAGTCGGGCACGCACGACGAACTGATAAGCCGGCAGGGCCTCTACTGGAACCTGTATCGCCTGCAAAACAGCGGCATCGTTTCCTGAAATGGGAGAATCTTTCGATTCCAGCCTTGCACAGGCTGCCCACTCATCCATTCAACCATTCTCCCCGATCACCGAGCCGTTCATCGCTGCCGCTACGCCGGGCTTTCTTGTCGTGTTCAAGCCTGCAGGAATGAACTCGGTGTCCCTTGGCAAATCCAACGCGCCTGATGAGGATCTCGTATCCTGGCTGCGCAGCAAATTCCCTGACCATGCCGAAAGTATCAGGCTTCAGGAACAGGCCCTGCTGCGTGAATCAGGGCTGGACCGGAACCGGGAAGCCCTTTCTGCCTCCAGGTTCGCGCGGGAGCTGGGCATGCTTTCCCGTCTGGATCGTGAGACTTCCGGTCTTGTGCTGTTTGCGACTAGCTTTGAAAGCTTTGAAAGAGCCCTGGAAGCCCAGAAA
>JAJFUL010000304.1 GCA_021372425.1 Spirochaetaceae bacterium | reverse complement strand
CTGGCCGTCGCCATAGGCTCGATCAAGTGGAGAATAGCGTTGAAAACTGAAGAATCGGAGTATCGAATCCCAAAACCTCGACCATCCGCTTGCATGAGGATCAGAGCTGCTTCTGACGAGGACCATTTCCCCGCGATAGGGCTTGGAAAGAGCCGGAAGCCTCATTCCGAAAAAATCCGGCCCATGAAGGAAAGGGCTCGAGAATACATGGTCGCCTTTCTGCAGGCCCGGCAACATCGAATTGTCATCGATTCTGTACGATTGCAGTAAGAAGGATCTGACGAAGGCAAGGATGAGCAAGACCAGTACGATTTCCCCGACAGTCTTGCGCCTTTTGCGCGCCGCGAGCACTTTTTCGGAATATGACCCATGCCTCGAATATGAAGACACGCCTCACCTCTGCATAATCAGACACCGGAATGGAACCAGTCGGACGCTCAGCGTATCCCGCCGATCCGCGATGGCGGCCAATACTTGAAAAGAGCCCTTCCAAGAACCCTGGATTGATCGACAGGCCCGAAATAGCGGCCATCCCTCGAATTATCCCTATTGTCTCCCATAGGGAACACCCGGTCGCCCGGAATATACCATCCCTGGTTATAGCGGCGTGCGGTTGAAGCAATGCGGTAATCTGAAGGTCGCATGTCGCTCAGTACATTGACCCTCTTCATATCATAGCCAAAGGCATCCTTGTAGGCAGTAGCGATTTCGGGCGAGCCGATTCCTGCTGGCACAGGAAGGCCTGCCTCCTGGTATGCCGAAGCAATGCCGACGGCTTCGATGCCTTCGTATTCAGTAGCGGCAACCATCCTCGTGGCGTGGCAGGGAAGCCCGAGGGCCTTCATCAGGTCCTTTTCGGGGACGAAGTCCCGCATTCCTTCGGGCCTGATGAATACTTCACCCTGCTGGATGCGGATAGTGTCGCCGCCAGTCCCGACGGCCCGCTTTATAAGGTAATGGACCCTCTGCTCGCCATTTTGGTCTCTGTCGATATCGACAAGGGTCAGGGTCAGCATGTAGATCATCTGCTGGGCTACGGTGAAGACCGGCCCCTTGGAGATATAGCTGGGGTTCTCGAAGACGATGATCTGCCCACGCTTGGGTCTCGATACGCCGGGTAGCTTTACCACTCCAGGCAGAAGCTCAGGTCCGAAAGAGAACTTGTCGACAAAAATCATGTCTCCGATTCGAAGTGTGTCGACCATCGATTCGGATGGAATCTGGTAGTTTTGGAAAACATACTGATTTATGATCAGCACCACGCAGGCGGCCCAGAGTATGGCCATAAGCCAATCAACAAGGGCATTGCGCTTCTGCTGCTTGCGCTTGTTCCTCAGGCGGCGCTTGAGCCGATGGGTCAGGAGCCTTTCGGTAAAGCTCTGAAGGCTGCCTGCAAAATCATTCTCTTTGCTCATCGAATTGACACTATCATCTTCCCATAGCGTTGACAAGGCATTACGGCCAGCTATACCCTTCACTTGATGAGCGAAGAGAAGAAAATAACTCAAGAAAATATCGATAATGCCGAGGTGCATCTGCACCCCTTCCTGGGAGTGAGCCCGCGGAAATACCTGCCCGCCCTCTATGGCCTGCTGCTCGCCCTCATTCTTTTTCTGCTTCTTTTCCTTCCCGGCATTAACAATTATGGGAGCCTTCTGGTCTTCAGCGGCGCACCGGCCGAATGTGCCGTCTACGTAGACAATGCCTTCAAGGGCGATACGGATCAACGCCTATTCCTGAAAGCCGGAAGCTATTCGCTCAGGATCGAGCACCAGGGGTTCCAAACCGAAGAAATGAAGGTCACCATCGGCGGCAGGCTTTTCGGAAGCCTTTTCTCAAAGAAGAAGGCAAAGGTTGATTACAGCCTCAAACCAGACAAGCCCATCGAATTCCTCGATGCCGCATTCGGAGAATTTTCCACATGGTCGCTTTCCGGAACGCCCAGCGCGCTCTATCAGTTTCCAATGGTGCTTTCCTCGGCAGCAAGCGATCTCGCCAGCACTTCGACTCTCCAGGACGGCGGGGTTTTTGGGGCCGGCGCCGATGATAAGCCGGAAATGGCTTTCATGCGCGACATCCTTTCCATGACCGTATCACCTGTAGCCGCACGTGATGGCCTGCGAGCTT
>JAJFUL010000273.1 GCA_021372425.1 Spirochaetaceae bacterium | reverse complement strand
GCGATCTCGCCAGCACTTCGACTCTCCAGGACGGCGGGGTTTTTGGGGCCGGCGCCGATGATAAGCCGGAAATGGCTTTCATGCGCGACATCCTTTCCATGACCGTATCACCTGTAGCCGCACGTGATGGCCTGCGAGCTTCCATCATTGTCGGCTCAAAAGGAAGACCTGGACCTCTCTCGATCGTGGCGAATGCCCGCAGCTTCGCCTCAATCCTCGCCGGCAGTAAGTCGGGATCGGTCTGGCTCAAGGATCTTCTTTCGCAGAAAACCTATGGAGACTACGCTTCCGTGGCGAAGGTCGCCAAGAGTTCGCCGCCGGATATCGCTTCGGCCCCGGGCATCGTTGGACGGCTTTCCGCTGGCGGTCAGGCTTTCGTTCTTTTCAGTGCCGGAAAATTCACCCTTGCGGGGCAGGCACCTTCAGGCTCCGCTGCATTCTACGATGTCCTGATGCCGTCATTTGGCATTGCCGAGACAGAAGTGACCAACGCCCAATGGAGCCGATTCCTCTCTGAAAACCCCAATTGGAGCCTTGGAAACAAGGCTGAGCTTGAAAAAGCGGGACTCGTTGACCCGGATTACCTCTCCACCTGGACCGGCGTGTCGGATTCCAGACCTGTGACGCATATCTCTTGGTATGCGGCTTCCGCTTATTGCGAATGGCTTTCAAAGAGACTGCCTCCTCAATACAAAGCCGTCCTCCCCAGCGAAGGCATGTGGGAACTCGCAGCCCGCGCAGCGACGAACAAGAGCAGCACGCAGGGCAATACAGGCGTATGGGCTGATGCCACGAGGAATGGGCCTGAACCAGTCGGATCAGCTGCATCTTCTCCGGCTGGCCTTTCCGATATGCTCGGAAATGTCTGGGAGTGGACCAACGATGCGTACCGCCCCTACCCCGCTTTTGCGGCCTGGCGCTTCTCGGGCAGCGAAAAGGCCGTGCGTGGAGGCTCCTGGGCCAATGAAAGGGACAGCATCGATGTCCATTCGCGTGGAGGCATAGTAGCGCAGCATTCATCTGCATTCCTCGGATTCCGTCCCGCCATCGTCCAGCGCATCGCTCAACGCATCGTTCAACGATGAGCGTCGCGCTGCCAGGATTCCCAACATGAGCATACCAGACAATGTGAAAATCGTCGCCCTCAACCGTCGGGCGCATTTCGACTTTTCAGTTGAAGAAACCTTCGAATGCGGAGTTTCCCTGCTTGGTACCGAAGTAAAATCCATCAAGGAAGGACGCGTGTCCTTCACGGATTCATACGCCGAAGTCCGGCAGGGCGAAGTCTGGGTCAAGAATCTGCATGTTTCTGAGTATGTCTTTGCATCGGTTTTCAGCCATGATCCCGACAGGCCCAAAAAACTCCTCCTGCATGCGCAGGAAATAAAACGAATTGACAGGCGCGTGCGCGAAAAGGGCTATACGCTGATTCCTCTTTCCATCTATCTCAAGCATGGGCTCATCAAGATCGAACTCGGTCTCTGCAAAGGCAAGAAGGCCTTCGACAAGCGGGCTGATATAAAGGAGAGGGAACTCCAGCGTGATATCAGGCGGGAAATTCGGGAAAGGAACCAGTGAGGCCAACATGCGCATAACCGGTGGAGTCTATTGCGGCAGAACCGTAGAACTGCCCGAAAGCAGGCTCGAGATCCGTCCGGCGATGGACAGAATGCGGGAGTCCGTCTTTGGCGTGCTGGGCGACCTCTCGGGATTGTCCTTCCTGGATCTGTTTTCTGGATCTGGAATCATAGCGCTCGAAGCAGCCTCGCGCGGCGCCTGGCCAGTCACTTGCGTCGAACGGGATAAAGCAAAATTCCCGGTACTACTGAAAAATGTCTCAATCTGCGAACGCAGGATCGAATGCAAGGCCATGCCAGTCGAGCTCTTTCTCCGGCGCAATCACTCGCCATTCGATGTCGTTTTTCTCGATCCTCCCTTTCCCTATGCCTATCGCCTGGATCTTCTTGAGTCTCTTGCGAGCGGCGCCTCGCTGAAAGGAAATGGGCTCGTGCTCCTGCATTTTCCCCATGAAGAGCGCCTGCCGGAAACAATTGGCGCGCTCGCCCTCGAAGATGAAAGAAAATATGGTCGTTCCACGGTGCGATTCTATAGGAATCACCGGTAAGCCGGCCTGCAGACAGCCTTCCTAGCCTTCAAATGCCATCCATTGCCATGTTTGACTGGCTTATACGAGAGTTGCTTTTTTGAAATATTCAGATTACAATAATTCAATTGCAGGGAAGCAAAACAAAATAGGCCTTCTTTTTAAATATGTATTTATAATAAAACACAGCTTTCCTGAAGAGGACAAAAATGAGTGACATGCCAAATTTTCAAGCCCAAGAAGATTTGTTCGAGCTTCCAGAATCGCTTGACGACGAAATCAACGAAATTTCAGAGGCCTCAAAGAAAGGTTATCAGCTGCTAAAGGAAAACAGGTATGACGAAGCCATTGAGTGCTTTGCCCAGATTCTGGAGAAAGACAACGAGAACAACTACGCGCTGGTAGGCCTGGGAGACGCTGCAAGAAAAAGAGGAGCCTATAAGGAAGCGGCCGATCATTATCGCCGCTGCCTGGTATTTCATCCTGGCAACAGCTATGCACTTTTCGGGCTTGCCGACTGCTACAAAGCCCTCAATCAATACCATAAAGCCATAGAAATCTGGGAGCAGTACCTGCTCCATGACAATTCCAACATCACTGTCCTCACCAGGGTTGCCGATGCCTACAGGAAAGTCCATGATTTCAGGAAATCGAAGGCCATATACCAGCGCGTCCTGGAAATGGAAGCCGACAACCACTATGCACTTATCGGTCTGGGACACCTGCATTACGATTTCAAGGAGTACAAGGAAGCGCTCGGCTATTGGCAGCGCATGGTGGACCTGCAGGGCAGCCAGGTCGATATCAGAGTACTGACTTCGATCGGCAACTGTTACCGCAAACTGAAGCAATTCGACAAGGGCATCCCCTACTTCGAGAAGGCCCTGGAACGCGAGGCTGACAACTTTTATGCCCTCTTCGGCATTGCGGACTGCTACAGGGGCGTCGGGAAACAGAGCGTTTCACTGAAATACTGGAATAAGATCCTGGAAAAAGATCCCCAGAACAAAGTAATCCTGACAAGAGCCGGCGATGCCTATCGGAACATGGGTGAACTGGACAAGGCTACCAAGTGCTATGAGGATGCCCTCAACATCGAATACGATGTCTATGCGATTCTCGGCCTGGCAGTCATCGCCAGGGCCCAAGGCAAGTTCGACGATGCCATCACAAGCCTCAGGATGCTGATCCAGAATGACCCGAAGAACTATCGGATCTATATGGAACTCGCACAGTGCCATCTGGCCGCGGGCCAGAAGCAGCAGGCCATCGATGTCCTGAATGATTTCCAGAAGCTGGGGATCAAAAATCCCTATATCCAGGATGCAATAGCCAAACTGACTGCAAAGGCTCAGTAGGCTTTCACAAGAGGACAGCATTGCCCGAAACCCTTCCATCCAAAGCAGACACAGGCAGCGATGAGTATCAATCTGTCCTTTACTTGACCGGCATGACTGCCGGGGAAATGCAGACATGCCTGGGCTACGACCAGCAGTACAGGGCAAAACAGCTCTACAAATGGATTTCCGGCGGCGCAGCCGATTTCCTGCTCATGAACAATCTGCCCAAAGCAGAACGGGAAAAGCTGAAGGCGATGTTTGGATCAGTGCGTTCTTCCACTGTGTCTTCAGAATTGAGCGATCCGGATGGTTCCCTCAAACTGCAGATCAGGCTTCGCGATGGTTCGGCAGTGGAATGCGTCCTTTTGGAAGATATCGAAGGGAGGAAGACCGCTTGCCTTTCCAGCCAGGTAGGCTGCCCCATGGGCTGCCGGTTTTGCAAAACAGGCCAGCTGGGATTCCTTCGCAACCTCGGCCCGGACGAAATCCTCGAGCAATACCATTTTTTGTCGGAAAGGCGCGGTTTCATCTCGAACGTTGTATTCATGGGTATGGGCGAACCACTCCTCAACCTCGAATCGGTGCGGAAGGCCATCCTCCTTTTGACCGACCCGGAAGGCATTGGCATGTCGCACCGCAAGATCACCATTTCAACGAGCGGCATAGTGCCAGGAATCAGGAAGCTGGCCGACGGGGGGCCCCAGGTAAGGCTCGCCGTTTCCCTTACGACAGCACGCAACGATTTGCGTTCGGAATTGATGCCGGTCAATCGTTCCTGGGCCCTGCCGGAGCTCAAAGATGCCCTCCTCTATTATCAGGAGAAAACTGGAGAGCGAATCACACTCGAACTCGCCCTGCTCGGCAACAGAAATACGGAGATGGAAGATGCAAGAGCACTCGCCGCCTGGATGCCACCCCTGAAGGCACAGGTAAACCTGATTCCCTGGAACAAGATTCCGGAGATGTCTTTCACCGAGCCTGATCCGACACAGCTCGGGACCTTCGCAAAAATCCTGGAAGATGAAGGAATCACGGTAGTGACGAGATTCCACAGGGGAAGGGGTGTGATGGGCGCCTGCGGCCAGCTGGGCGACACTCTCTATGCAGACCCGGGGGAGTGATCCGCAGATCCATTCACCGCGGTTTTCCTTTCAAGCCTCGCCTTTCTCTTCAGGATGAGATCACGCTTTCTCTGTGCAGTGGTAATATTAGTCTGGCCGCAGTTCCGGGCGATTTGGCTGTCGATTATCTGAAGCGCTTTTTCGGCATACCGCAGGGCTCCGGCGAAATCCTTTTCACTATGTTCGAAGTATTTCGCCTTTTCAACACAGGACTCTACAGTCGTATCATCCATCAAGCCAATTGACTCGCAGTATTTTGAAGCCAATCCGTGCCGGCGATAGAATCTCGCCAGCATGACGAGGGCAGGCTGGTTTCCATCTCCTCCTGCTTGTTCGAGGATACTCAGCGCCTCTTCTTCGCGGCCGCCTGCCAGCAGCATCCTTGCAAGCCCGCGCGGATCGACCCTGTTGTCCGGGCCGCGATGGAGTGGATCCTCGCCAATCGCCATTATCCGGCACATGAGTCTTGCCAGGGAGACCAGGTCCTGGACGTTGTGCGCGAGGACGCTCCGGATTTTCGGCAGGCTTTGCCGGCGCCGGACGCTGGCAGGCGGCGAATTGACATACTCAAGCCATATTCCCGGAATAAGAGCCCCGGGGACATCATCGGACCTTTCGATGTCCAGAACCGCTGCTTCAAGGGCCGAAAGCGAACAGGAATCCATTGTTGCCTTCCAAAGCCGTCTGGATGTATGGAGTAGATCAAAATGGCGGAAAGGCGGTATGGCCATGCCGTTGAGAATGCAGCGCGTCCTCATGAGAGGTATGTCAAAGGCCTTCCCGTTGTAAGTGACAAGGATAGGTCTCTTCGCAAGGCTTTCCAGTGTCAGACCAAGCAGATCTGTTTCACCGGGGAAATCATCCATGAAAACCTGGGAGACCATAAAAGTCCCTGACTCGAAATATCCGATTCCGGCAAGGAAGGCTATCGTACCAGTTCCGCCGGACAACCCGGTTGTCTCAAGATCAAAAAAGCTCAGGCTTTCGAGCGGGATCATCGCCTCCAATGCCATGTCGTCCAGGATCGTTGCTGAATATGAATCCCGATTGGCTATCCGACCGAAAAGGCGAGCATCGAAAGATGGCGGAAAATCGCTTCCAAGCGCAAAGGAGCTGCAAATAGTGGAAACATGACAATGCGGGGCGAACTGCTCCCATCCCGACGGAAGATCCTGCTGCGCTTGGGGAAGCGGGGACTGGACCTGATCCGCCGCCATTTCCGAGGCTTTGGCCAGACCCATGCTCCTGAGCAAGTTCAAGCGCCCCTTCAGCGATGCCATTGCCGTTCCTGTCCTGTCGCCCAGCCCAAAGCCGGCATCAGGCTCCAGCTCCGCGCGGCTCCATGCAGTCTTGCAGGAATTCCGCGATCTCGGTCTTGAAATCGACCCGCCCGATGAAGTCTACTCCGATACATGAAGGGCAGCCTCCCTTGCAGGGACAAGCCTTTATACGCTCCAGCGAAGCCGCAAGGAGTTGTTCCAGCTTCCCGGAAAGGGCTTCCGCAAGGCCCGTTCCCCCCGGATATTTGTCATAAAAATAGAGAGCGGGCGCTTCGAAATGTGGATCCCTGGCACGCTCTGAAATCCCCAGGTCGCTTGAGTCGCAGAGAAGAAATAGGGGCGCCAGATACTTGAACAGCCGTCCCACGCCCACCAAAATGCCTGCACATGCCGCAGGGTCCTTGGCCGCCAAGAAGGTTCCTGCCCTGGTCTCTTTCGGAAAAACGAGAGCCAGCGCCCGGGTCTGCATCTCTTCCGGGGGAAGCGAAATCTCGCCATAGCCCACATTTTCATGCGTGTGGAAGCGCAGCTTTTTGTATTTTTCAGCCTGGGTCCTTACAAGAACATCGCCGATCGAATAGCGGAAAGCGACCACCTCGCCGCGGCCGAAATCGCGAGACTCATCCTCTGTCAGCACATGAAGGTCAGTCTTGGTTATCGAATCAGTCCAATATTCCGCATCACTCCTCTCCACGCGACAGAGCCTTTTCTCGACATCAAGCTTCTGAACCATGAACTGCCGGCCAAGATGGATGTAGATGGCATTGTCAAACAGAAGTTCTTTCGCGCTTGCGCGATCCATTTCTCCAATGACCGAATAAGCGCCCCTGGTCACGTCCACGATGACAACATTGTCCGAAGTCGCGGAACGAAGCGATATCGTTTCGCTGGGATATCCCTCGTTCGACCAGTACCAGCGCCTTCCGGTATGCCTCAGCACGCCTTCACTCTCGAGCAGCGCAAGGGCCTCGCCCGTATCCTCGCCTGAGCTCGCCCCAAAGCCCTCGTCCTCGGCGAAGGGCAACTCAAAAGCAGCACATTTTGCATGGTCGATGAAGATGTACGGGTTGTCCAGATCGACATGGGCAGCTTCGGCGCCCTGGGAAAGGAAGTATTCCGGGTGGCTAGCAAAGTACTGGTCGAGCGGCGAGGAGGATGCAACGAAAACGGCTATAGATGAGGCTCCCCTCCGCCCCGCCCTGCCCGCCTGCTGCCAGAATGACGCAGAGCTGCCAGGATAGCCGGAGATCACGGCTGCATCCAGGCCGCCGATGTCTATGCCGAGTTCAAGCGCATTGGTGGACACGACGCCCTGAATGCTCCCTTCGCGCAGCCCCTTTTCTATAGCCCGGCGTTCTGATGGCAGCAGCCCGGACCGATAGGGGCTGACCCTTATCCTGTTGTTCTCGTTGTAAGGATTCTCGAGGCTCTGGTTCATGTAGCTGGCGATGAGTTCCACTTGAAGTCTCGAACGGGCGAAGAGGATCGTTTTCACTCCTTCCTGCAATAGATGAAGGGCGATCTGCTCAGATTCCAGGGAACTTGAGCGCCTCATGCCCTGGACCGGATCGATGATGGCAGGGTTGAAGAAGAACATGGTCTTTTCGCCCAGGCTCGCTCCATTGTGGTCGACGAGGTTAACCGGCCGTTCGATCAGCGATTCAGCCAGTTCCCTCGGATTGGCGATGGTCGCCGAGCAGAAGATGAACGTCGGTCTGGCACCATAAAAGGCTGCTATCCGTTGCAGTCTGCGCAGAACATTGCCTACATGGCTCCCGAACACACCGCGATAGGCGTGCATCTCATCGACGACGACATATCGCAGGTTGGAGAAGAAAGTGACCCATTTGGCATGGTTCGGCAGTATTCCCGAATGCAGCATGTCCGGGTTCGTGATGACAATCCTGGCGGAACTTTTGGCGACTGTCCGCAGGGAGGCAGGCGTATCACCATCATAGGTCTGAATCTTGACCGGAAGGCTGCCTCCGAGCGCGATTTCGTTAAGCTCGGCTTGCTGATCCTGAGAAAGGGCTTTTGTCGGGAAAAGGTAAAGCGCGCGGGCTACCGGGTTTTCAAGGAGGGTCTGGACGACTGGCAGGTTGTAGCAGAGTGTTTTGCCTGATGCAGTCGGTGTGACGACAACGAAGTCCCTTCCCTGCCTTGCGAACTGATACGAATCCGCCTGATGCGTGTAGAGCCTGGTGATTCCTCTGCCTTCAAGCGCTGTCCGCAAGGCAGGATCAAGGTCGGCGGGAAGGTCCACAAGCTCGGGAGCTCGAGCCGGAAAACGATGGGTCCATGCGACTTCGCCTCGCTGGCGCAGCCATGATTCGAATCGGGCCAAAAAATCTGTAGCGGTTTCCTGCATCATAGGCTATACTTTACACACGCAGTGCCGTTGGGTAAACAGATTTTCCAGAAAGGATCCAATATGGCAAAAGTATTATCAATCGTTCTTGGCGGCGGAAAAGGTACTCGTCTCTACCCTCTCACAAAGGAGCGTTCAAAACCGGCGGTGCCTTTCGGCGGCAAATTCCGCATCGTGGACATTCCACTCTCAAATTGCATAAATGCCGGCTTCAGGAATATCTACATTCTTACCCAATTCAATTCTGCAAGCCTGCATCTCCATATATCCAGGTCTTATAATTTTGATTCCTTCTCGGGCGGATTTGTCGAAATTCTAGCCGCAGAGCAGACACCTGTACATTCAGGATGGTATGAAGGCACGGCCGACGCAGTCAGAAAAAACTTCATACATTTCAGACCGCAGAATCCGACCCATTACCTTATTGTCTCGGGCGACCAGCTCTACCGCATGGATCTGGCAGACATGTTCAGGAAACATCTGGCATCGGGAAGCAGACTGACGATAGCTGGTACCATGGTCGACAGGCAGACAGCGAATGACCTTGGGATCATGAAGGCCAACAGGGACTCGAGTATCGAATCCTTCATGGAGAAACCAGGCCCCACGAAAAACATCGATGAATTCAAGCTCCCTCAGGAGATAAGGCCGATCGATGCCGCCCCTGAAAAGGAGTACCTCGCGAGTATGGGCATTTACATCTTCGACGCATCCCTGCTCGAGGAAGCCCTCAGCAACGACTCCAACGATTTCGGCAAGGAAGTGATCCCTGACATCCTCGCGAAGGAAAAGATAAATGCCTATCTCTTCGATGGCTATTGGGAAGATATTGGAACCATCAAGAGCTTCTACGAAGCCAATATCCAGCTGACCGACATCAATCCCAAATTCAATTTCTATGACGAGGAGATGCCCATCTATACGCACAACCGCAATCTGCCGGCATCAAAACTCAATTACTGCACGCTGAACATGGCATTGGCCACGGACGGCTGCATAATAACGAATGCCTCGATCACGAGGTCCATAGTCGGCGTCCGAACCATCATCGAATCTGGTGCAAGTCTGGACGGGGTTGTCTGCATGGGCGCGGACCGCTACGAAACCGACCGCGAGAAATCCTCAAACGCAGAAAGGGGCATACCCAATATCGGTATCGGAAGCGGAAGCATACTGAAGAAGGCCATAATCGACAAGAATGCACGGATCGGCCCCCATTGCAGAATCGGAATCGACGACCTGCCCCGCAAGAACGGGGAGTATGAAACACACTATATCGTGGATGGGATAATAGTCATTCCCAAGAATATGACCGTTCCGGCCGGAACGGTTATTTGATCTATTGACACGGCAACAAGCCTGTCAGCCGGTGATGATCTTCATCGGCTCGGCAAGCTCGGGATCTTGGGAAATATAATACTTCTGGGCTTCCTCCGCCGTGAGGCCGACCAGCTCATGGCTCATGTAGTGAATCCAAATCTCGTCTTCAGGGCTCTTTACCTCGATCTTTCTGCACCAGTAGTCAGGCTTGACCGGAAGTTGGTCGGGGAGATATTCGCGAACCTTGTAGTCGTGCACAGCAATTTTGACGCTGTCGCGCGAAAGGCCGCGCTGCATGATCACCTTTGTCAGGTAATTGATGGTCCTGCCCGAATCATAGACATCGTCCACGAGCAGGACTTTGTCCCCAGCCCTGAGAAAATCGGGATTATAAGTCCACCCGTCGATCTTGATGGCTTCCTGGGTGCTTACGTCGGTATATGAACGCGCAACGACGGCTGCATAGAATACCGGCCTTTCGTTCCCCCTGATGAACTTGAAGTACTCGCTCATGACGTTGCCCAGATATGCCCCGCCGCGAAGCGAAACATAGATGACATCAGGAATGAAACCGTCCTTGTATATCCTATATGCCAGCTTCAGGGCATTGTTTCTTATCGTATCGTAGGGAACGAACTCTTTATGCATCGAAACCTCACCTGAAAAGAGGATGGGAAACCTGGAATATATCCCTACTTTTTATTAAAAGCAAGAGTATCCAGCGTTTGGCCGTCCCTCGAGATGGTGAACACGAGTTTCGATGAACCCGACGCATTCAGCAGCGAGTAAAATGAAGCCATCGATGTCACTTTCTGGTCATTAATCTTCAGGATGATATCTCCCGTTTTCACTCCCATGACAGATGCGGGGCTCTTGGCCACAACATCGGTGACAAGGACTCCATTCTTGACGTTCGACGGAAGCTTGGATTTGTCGATCGATTCCGATTCCAGGGACAGGACAGAAAGGCCAGGGAACAGGTCCTTGTTGCTGCTTGCCACGTTCTTGTCGCGCAGATCTATCCTGACCCGGACTTCACGCTTTGAGCCGTTGCGTATAAGGTCGAAGCTGGCATAGCTGCCTGCGGGGATGTCTCCCACCTTCCTCACGAGTTCGTCCTGCGACTTGACGGGGCTGCCGTCAATGGCAGTGATAAAATCGCCAGGCAGGATTCCACCCTTGTCGGCTGGTCCGTTCAGGAATACCTGGGCAACGAACCCGCCCTTCTTGCCTTCCAGGCCCATTTCCTTGGCGCTTGCCTTGTCGGATGGGACATCCAGGAGACTCACGCCGAGCCACCCATATTGAACTTGCTTGTGCGTGATGAGGTCATCAATGGCACCCTTAACGTTATTGATTGGGATGGCAAAGCCGAGGCCGACCGATCCACCTGTTGGCGATGCGATCCAGGTATTTATTCCAATCACCTCTCCGCGGATGTTGACCAACGCTCCACCCGAGTTGCCCTTATTGATGGCAGCGTCCGTCTGGATGAAGTCGCTGATATTGCCGTCGGGTCCGCCATTTCTTCCAACGGCGCTGATGATGCCCGTGGTGACCGAGGAGACAAGGCCAAAGGGGCTGCCAACGGCGATGGCCCAATCGCCAACCTCTATTTGTGAAGAATCGCCGAGTTTCGCCACGGTGATGTCATGATCGTTTGTTTCGAATTTGACGAGCGCTATGTCTTTCCGCTCGTCCGCACCGACGAGGCTGCCGGAAAATTCGCGGCCATCGCTCAGAATGACCTTGATCTTATCGGCATTGCCAGCCACATGGTTGTTGGTCAGTACATAGATAGTCTTGTCTGTCCTGCGCACTATGACGCCAGAACCGAGGCCTTCTTCAGGAGCCTGCTGGCTGTTGCCGTCATCAGGCTGGTTGAAAAAGAATTCGAAGGGAATACTTGGTTGCGTCTTTGACGAGTCCGATGCCTTCTCCACCACATCCAGCTCCACGACCGAGGGCAGCGTGGATTTCGCCACATAGCGGAATGCGTTCTGGACTGCTTCGGCCTGGTTGAGTGCGGCGTTGACTTCGGGCGTCACCTGCATGCTTGGCGTCTCCGCTTCGACCGCCTGGATGGCACTGCTGGACAGGTTGTTGGCCTGGCCGTTCGCCGGTTTCCCAAGGCTTCTGCTGCCGAGGAAAGCAAAGGCAAAACCAATTATCACTCCCAGAATGATAAGGTTGGCGATAAAATACTTTTTTGAGTAGAGTTTCTTCCTGATTGCCATACGAGAATCTCCCTGATTTTTACTATGCAGGATGGCCGATGCTGTTTACCGGCACCGGCTTTGCTTGTATTTAAAACAAAGATAATGAAATTTGTTACAAACGGGTATAGAGCGGGAGTGGCGCTAGGAGCGGTAAGTCCAGGAAGTCAGCACTTCATGGCCTGTCTCGGTCACGAGAATCGAATGCTCGTAGTGGGCTGAAAGCGACTTGTCCATCGTCACGACAGTCCAGTCGTCAGCCAGTTCCTTGACATCGGCCTTCCCGGCGTTGATCATGGGCTCGATCGCAATGACCATTCCCGGCACGAGCCTCGGATTGGGGCCAATAGAGACATAGTTGGGGATCTGCGGATCCTCGTGCATTTCGAGGCCGACTCCATGGCCGCAGTATTGCCTTACGACGCCATAGCCATGGCTTGTCGCGTGGCTGAAGACGGCGCGGGAGATATCGTGGATCCTGGCGCCAGGCTTGACCTGCGCGATGCCGAGGTCGAGGCACTCGCGTGTCACCTGCATCAGCGCCTCGGCTTCGGCCGACGCCTTCCCGGCAGGAAGCGTGATGGCCGCATCGGAAAAAAAGCCATTCAGGTTGATCCCTCCGTCGATCCCCACGATATCCCCCTCCAAGAACTTGCGTTTGTTGGGGATGCCATGGATCACCGTTTCGTTAACGGATATGCAAAGCGAGGCGGGATAGCCCTCGAATCCGAGAAATGCGGGATAACCCTTGTGGCGGATCGTAAATTCCTTTGCAACTTTGTCTATGTCGAGGGGAGTCGCTCCGGGCACTACCATCGGGGTCAGCACCTTGATCAATTCCGAAAGGAGTTCGCACGAAGCCCTGATACCATCAATCTCGCGTTGAGTCTTTATCCTTATCATCTTCTATCTCTTTGTGGATATTGTCCAGCACTGCATTTATAAATTTATATGAATCCTCTGACCCATATTCCTTCGCTATCTCAATGGCCTCATCTATCGTTATCTGTGGGGGAATGTCTTTCTGGAAGAGGAGGCAGTAGGTTCCCTCGCGCAGGATGGCAAGATCCACTTTCTTGAGCCGCTCGAAAGGCCAATGAGAGAGGTGCCGTCTGATGCATGCATCAATCAACTCAATATTCTCAATGGCCCCAGCAATCATGATCCGGGAAAATGCTGCAATATCATCTTCGATCTGTTCACGTTTTGCATCATCCAGCCATGAGAATTTCAGCAGCTCATCAACAGGCGTGTTCGATGCTTCCCACGCGTAGAGCGCCTGAAATGCCAGTATTCTGGCTTTCCGCCGTGACGCCATTATGAACCTCTTCCTACCACTTCAAGTTCTCTTCGAAAATCTTGATGGTCGCTTCTTTCCTGAGCTTGCTGACGAGCTCCGCTTCGGCATCCGAAAGGAATTGCGACTGCTTTTCATTCATCAGTTGATAGGCTATGTATTGCTGGACAGTCACATTTTCGTTGCCCGGGATTGTATCGGAAAGGCCAAGCTGCTTCTGAGCCAGGAATTCATTTGCCCTGACTATTCTGTATCCAGTGGGGCTTTCCACGACAGCCGAAACATCCCCGGCCTTGAGCTTGAAGATGGCATCAAACAGATCCGCGCCATAGAGTGTGCGGTTTTGCGATGTCTTCTCAATATAGAGCGAGGGGATGGCCTTGTAGCCTGCGGCGTCGCCAGCCCTCAGCACATACTCGTCAAATTTTGAGGGATTGCTCTTGAGCACTGAAGCGGCCGAATCGAGCACGGCTTTGGCCTTCTTTTCGTCAGCATCGCTTTTACCCCTCGTATCCACATAGAGAACACTCACCCGCATCGTATCCGGCCGGACCAGCGATGACTTCGCCAAGTCATAAGCCTTCAGTATCTCGTCAGCCGTGGGCTGGACCATCGCGTCCTTGAGATCGTCCGCGCGCTTGAGCTTGATATAGGCCTCGAAAAGCAGGCGCTGTCGCACATAAGCCCTGGGCTCGACAAAGACACCGCTGGACTGAAGCGCCTTCTCGAGATCGGCATCCGTGGCTTTCGCCCCCAGGCTGGATTTCATCTGTGCCAGCGCATTGTTGACTTCGGTTTCGGATACGGTGATCTTCTCTTTTTCGCAATATTGAAGAAACAACATGCTGTTGATCCGGTTGTCCAGGACGACCTTGATCTGGTCCGCAGACCACTTGTTGTTGGTCACCTTCTCAAGCTTCTCCACATCGCTTTTGAGCTGCCGCACGGAGATGACTTCCTGCTTTGTAAGCTTGATAGTGGCTGCAGGTTTGTCTATCGAGGTCTGGGCGCCAAGAGTGGCCAAGGAAACGACAAAGAAGAGCACTGGCAGAATCCGTTTTATCATTTTATCACTCGCTGATGAATAGAAAATTTGGTATGGAAAAATCCAACCTGTTTACATCTATCTTGCATAACAATCGCAATTCAAGAAGGTAAACCAAAACAGATGGTTTATCAATACATCGCCCGGGCCGGAGCGCTCAATCCGCATCAGGCAGCCTTTTTCTGGCTGCGGCCAAGCCTGGAAGGCGCGGGACGAGGAGTGCAGCCTCATCGAGGGCCTGTCTGGCTTCGTCATACTTCTTCCTGCGGATGTAGATTTCGGCTTTTTTCCTGAGGAATTGCGCGGAATCCCTCGTCCCGACGTTGAGCGATATTGCCTCGTTGAGTCTATCGAGGTAATCGTCCTCATCAATTCGTCCGGGCAGCTTCTGCAGGAGCAGCGTCCTGAACCGGAGGGCGACAACGTCAAAGTAATACCGGAACCAGGGCTTTTCCTGTTCCATCCTTATGAGACGCTTATAGATGGGATATGCCTTGAGAAGCTTCCCGCGTTTTTCGTATTCCTCGGCAACGCAATACTCGGCATCCATCGCATCTCCCCGATCCATCCATCGCTCAAGCCTGAAATCACCAAAGGATTTGGAACGCTCATAGACGTCAAGGGCTTCAACGTCCAAATTGTGCAGAAGATCATAAACGATCAGCCGTGCCTGGCTCTCGGGATCATGCGTCCTTGCCTTCAGAAAAGCGTGATAATTGAATCCGGCCTGTTCAGCCTGCTGCCGCCTGAGAGAACGGTCGTAGGCACGCCGCTTTTCCGAATCGGAAAGAATCCTGTAGGCTTCCAGCACGAGGCGCATTGCGGATTCGCGGACCGATGCAATCGAACTTTTTTTCGTCCTGCCCTGTGGTGAACGAAATTCCAACTCCTCTTCGTCGGAGGAATTTGCCAGGTCAGGGTGCAGTTTCTTGGCCTTTTTTCTGAAGGCACTTTTTATCGTGCTTGGTGTCGAGTCAGGCGGAACGCCGAGCACGTCATAATAGTTTTCCATGTACTTAAGGCCTTTCTAAAGGAACAGCATGGACTGCGGCAAGCACCTGGGAGGCACTGCCGATCAATTGGCTCTGCACAATAAAGAGTCCCTCTTTTTCCATTAAGGCCATGAGTTTCTGGAGAGCCTTGTTGGGCATCAGCCCGGAACGCGCGACAACAGCCATTGCACGCTTTCCGGCAAGGCTGCCACCTTGGGAAAGCTGCCTGGGCAAGGCAAAGCCAATATCGCTTCCGATGCCTTTTGGCTCGGAGCAAATCACCACGAAATCAAAAAGGGATAGTCTCGCATCAGCGTTGAAGAAAATCTCTGTATCGTGGCCCATGGCCTTGAATCCGCTTACGAAGGCGCCTGCCACAGACCGCAGCTTGGTTGAGTTCCTGTCGCTTATTGCCATAACCGCAATATGCATTTTCCTGCCTCTGATTCCCTCTTTATGAATGCGCGCCGATGGATCCAGTTGCTCCCCGCCATCTGCATTTGGAAACGCGCGCTAGAATTTAACACAATTCCATCGCAGCGGCAAATGTGGCGCCCGTGACGGGGGGTGCGGCTGTCGCCCTGCCCGTTACTTTAGGAACAGCAAGGGAGATTAGTAAAAAATGATCAGAAGTGCAACCAGGAAACCCCAGAGGCAGATTCCTTCTGCAATCGCCAGATAGGGAAGGCTTTTGCCGGAAAGTTCGGGCTTCTCGGCGATTGTGCTCATCGCCGCCGAACCGATCTTGGCCACGGCATAGCCGCTTGCGAGGGCGGAGACCCCCATCGCGATCGCGGCTGCAATATATTTCATGCCATTGGATGACGATGTGGCTGCTGCCGCTTCAGGTGCAGCCTCCTGAGAGAAAGCCGCCGCGCTGGCTGCGACTGCATAGAATGCCGCCAGTAATCTGCGTTTTGCGCTCATTTCATGGCTCCTTTTCCTGGTTTATCGAATTGCCGGATAAATGCCTGTCCTTCAAAACAGAGAGGCGAGAATGGCTTGCCTGTCCTGTTGAAAAATTTCGAGAAAAATTCATTATCCTGCAGCCTTATGCATTGTACAACGACAATCGTGCCCTCCAGTGTCATGATAATGAAATTCCCGATTACATAGACCAGGATCTGCCAGAAGACCCCTCCCGGAACCCGCAGCCTCACGATTTCAGCCGTCTTAAAGAAGGCGGTACCGAGCAGGGCATGGGAGAGTGCGTAGGCACCGACCATGAGAAAGGTCAAGGTATTGGCCAAATGCTCGGACACTGTCCTGAATAATTCAGCAAGGCTTTCTGTAAGGCTTGCCCAAAGGCGCTCCCCTCCAGCTTCATGCTCGCCATGGCGATGCTGTCCGGAATGCCCCGCCGAGGCAATCGAATCAGTCAGTGCTTCGAGAGGCCTGGAAAAAAGCAGGGCTAGAAGAGGCAAACCGAGACCAATGGCATCGAACCATGCAAGATGCATCCCTAGGGCAAACCTTGCACCAATGCCGGCAGCCCAAAAGTACAGCAAGCCGCTGAAAACACCAGCTTCAGAGAAAAGTGCCTCTCCATATTCCTTTCGTCTGAAGAGG
>JAJFUL010000260.1 GCA_021372425.1 Spirochaetaceae bacterium | reverse complement strand
ACAAAAGCTCCTGTGCCGATAAGGACGAGGAGAAGAATGCCAATCCCGTTCATGCCGTCTTCTGGCACGCCAAAAGCCTCGCTGCGGGCGAAAATCGCGAATATCGCCAGGCCGAAAGTACAGGGCGACAAGTAGATCGTGAATGGATCTACGCCACCAGCGGAGGCTTTCCTGACGAAGTTCACCGCGATGCCGGAAAACACCGCTCCCCCTAGTGCGACGACATCACCCGCGAGCGAAGCTCCACTGTTGTCCCGAACGACGGATATGGTGCCTATGGTGCAAAGTGCGAGGCTGACCAAAATGCGCGGTGATAGCTTTTCATGGAAGAACAGGGCACCGAAGATGCCCACGAAAACGGGATAGGTGTTGGAAAGCAGGCTCGCACGTCCAGGGGAAGTGAGGCTGATCGCAAGATACGACGAAATCATCGATAGCGCGCCAATGAAACCCCTGATGAGGATAATGCGCACCCTGGCCCAATCGTAGTGTGGCTTTTTGATGAAGAGCACTATGGTGCACAAAATGGCCCCGATTGTGAACCGGGCCATGGAGATAAAAAGTCCAGAGAAATAATGTGAGGCGAATTTGACGCAGAGCGAGGTGAATGCAAAAATGGTGCTTGCGATAAAAAGGTAGGCAACGCCTGGAATTGGTCTTTTACTCATGGTTGGCAAGGCCCCTGCGGGAGCCGCGTTCAGAGGACAATAACATTGCGGCCTTCCATGTGCAAGCCGGGCACCTCAAAAGTAAATCATCGTGAAAGCTGAGTCCTGGTTCCCCTCATAGAGAAAGTGAGGGGGCCTTCTATGAAGCTGTATGATTCGTTCACATCATTTCAATGCTTTTCCAATTTCTTGTACATTTTTGGCTTTGTAGAAAGTAAAAGAATTAATCACGGGGCTGTACGGGAGCAGCTCCCTGTCGAAAATGGAAGCTGCTCCACAGGTGCGTGCAGGTGAAATTACTTTGATATGGTCACGCTCTTCGCTTCGTTGCCCTGCGTTGTGACAGTATAGATGACTACTACTTTTTCACCCTTGGTCAAGGCTGAAAACTTGACTGCTTTGCCACTTGCATCTTTGATCTGTGTTGTTCCCAGAACAGTGAAAGCAAGGTCCTTGCCCTCGACGCGAACGATGATCTGCTCGGAGGTTTTCTTTGCTTTGTCTGCCGTTACAATCTTTTGGATGGTACCTGACACCGTGAGTGTGGTTTGCGTTTGTGTGACAGCAGGTGCAGTAGTTGTCGCTGGATTCTGTGCAAATACCGTTCCAAAAGCCAATGAAGCCATGAGCAGTGCGATGACAATCTTCTTCATAATCTTTACTCCTTGCCCATATAGGGCAAAATTGATAAATCCAGATGATGACACGGGAAGATTAGAAGAGGCACAGAATTTCGTTAAAATATTCTAATTTTCGGATTGATTCAGCTTTTGGTTTTCTGCTCCAGTCTGGGCAAACCGCAGGGAAAATATTGCGCCTCCGTCTGTTGCATTCTCAGCAAACACCTCACCTCCCTGCAGATGCATGATCGATTGCGCCATGCTGAGGCCTATGCCAAACCCGTTTCCCGCAGCAGATGACCCACGATAGAAACGCTCAAATATTCTTTCAAGCTCTTGATTCGGAATACCTGGTCCATGGTCACGCACTTTAATTATGGGATAGCCATTTTCCTCCGTACCTGAGATTATGACAGTTCCTCCTACCGGGGAATGCTCTATTGCATTTTCCACAATGGCAACAAGTGCTCTGAGTGTCTTTTCTTTATCGATAAATATAGTCGTTTCGATTGGTACCTCGATCGACAATAGAGAGTTATGCGCAACTGCAATGGCATCGAATTCTTCTTTTGATTCTCCAAGAAAATCCGAAAGCGATACTTGTTCCATTTGCGGTTCCACATGGCCAGAATCGAACCGTGCGAGCGCGAGCATTTTATTGATAAGGGAAATCATCCGATTGACCTCTTCGAGATTACTCTCCAATATCTGCTCATACTCTTCTTTGGATCGTGCGCGGGTTAACGTCGTTTCAAGATCTCCTTTCAAAATGGCCAATGGGGTCTTCAACTGATGTGATACATCGTCGAAAAATCGTGTTTGGGTCTTAAACGAAGTATCAACCCGGTCCATCATTGAATTGAATGAAACTGCCAGATCGCGCAGTTCCTTCCCGGAGGAAGGAATATCAAGTTTCACAATAAGCGTGCCTTTGCTGGCACCATGAATGGTTTCTATCATGCGTTGAATGGGCATCAGGCTCGCCCGTGTGAAGAAATACATAACGATAGCGGTAATGAGCACTACAATGGGGATGAGTATCAAAAGGGTTTGTTTTAGATTGGAGAGGGTAGAGTTGACACGTTCCAGCGATGATAGCACCTGTACGTAATAAACGGTTAAATCACCATATTTTATGGGACGGGTATAAACGCGGAATTCGGAATTGTCATTTTTGTTATTTTTGATCTTAACCGTTTCGAATGTATCGTCTCCGGTGACCAGGCTATCCATAGCTTCTCGGGAAATCCTGATGCCGGAAGGTAGGCGCAGTGATGCAGCAATGATGGAACCATTGCTGTCAAAGATTTGAATGCCTACGGCCATGAATTGCTGTGTATTTTTTTGCTCATCAATCCAGGAACGCGCTATTTCCACAAATGCCTTCGAATCGATGCGGCGCTTTTCTTCGATGCTATGGTTACCGCCGGCTGCTGGCGAGAGCCCTTTTGCCTGCCAATAGGTCCGTATCGATTCTTCGATTCCATCGGCTTTTGATTGCAAAAACACGTCAAGGTCAGCCTTCAGATTCCTGCCGGAATATCCGTAAAGAACAAACGCAAAAACGATAATGACAATCGATACAATAAGAGGACAGAAAAGCGAAAGCTTGAACCTGATTGTCCAATTCTTGGTCAACTGGCGGGTCATGGAGCCGTCTCCGAAAGGCAGTACCCCCGGCCACGGACTGTATGGATGAGGCGGACGGGGTACCCGGTTTCAATCTTTTCCCTCAGATATCGTATGTATACATCTATCGTATTTGTATAAGTGTCAAAGTCGATATCCCACACGTGGTTGGCGATCATCGTACGAGTGACTATGCAGTCATGATTGGTCATAAGGTATTCGAGCAAGGCGAATTCTCGATTGGAGAGCTTGATTTCGCGCCCACCGCGCTCAACTCGGCGCCGTTTCTGGTCCAAGACCAAATCTGCGACAGTCAGCAAAGTGTCGCTTATACCTTGTGATCTCCTCAGAAGTACTCTGATTCGGGCAAGCAGTTCTTCAAAGGCAAATGGTTTTGTAAGATAGTCATCCGCGCCCGCTTCCAGACCTGAAACTTTATCGGTCAGCGTATCCTTCGCCGTCAGTATCAAAACTGGCATAGTATTCCCGGCGCTGCGTAACCTGCGGAGAATTTCCTGACCATCGATGGCAGGCAGCATGAGGTCCAGGAGACAGATATCGAATTGCTCTGAGAGCGCGAGCGCCAATCCATCATCACCGCGGCGGGCGATGACAGGTTCGTAGGCCGCTTCACGAAGCCCTCGGGCCAGAAAATCAGCAATTTTCGTTTCATCTTCTATGATTAAGACACGCACCAAGGAATCTTATCCAAATTGGAGTGTTTACTGCAATATATCGCATTGCCTCAATTCCTGTGCCACACCTTGACCTTTTCAGTGTATGGCAAGACAATCGCCCGAAATGGAGGATTCCGACATTGAGTGTTGTCTTCCGCTTCGATGATGATCCAGAGCTTGCGGATATTCGGATAGGTCTTGTCGAGGCCCGCGGCCTGGCCTGGGCCCTAAACGGATCAGGCCTTGATCCGCGATTTCAGGAATGCATCGGTGGCTTCTGCAAGGAAAACGGCGCAGCCGTCAGCTCTGCAAGAAAAACTGCGGTGCGGGAAATGCTGCGCCATGGGGCATACAAGCCTGCAGGCCGGGGGAAGCCATCCAGCGAATACCTTGTGACCGCTGCTCTCGGCGGCGAGTTTCCCATCGTGAATTTTTTCGTTGATGCCGCCAACGCGGTCAGCCTTGTTTCCGGCTATCCCATCAGTCTCATCGATCGGGATAAATCGGGTTCTGACTTGTTACTTCGGTTGGGGCAAAAGGGTGAAAGCTATATTTTCAACAGCAGCGACCAGGTTATCAGCCTTGCGGATCTGATTTGCGTCTGCCGGAAGGAGGCGGTGGATGGATTCACGCCGACTGCCAACCCTGTCCGCGATTCCATGGCAACGAAGCTTTTCCCGGGGGCGGGTTCCGCGGTCGCTGTCATCTATGCGCCGGCCGGGCATGAGGGACGAGACCTCGAGACTGCCTGTGTCCGGCTTGCCGGATTTCTGGGAGAAAGGGCAGAAAGCGTGCGCTGGGCCATTGTTGCATCCCGCGGCCAGGAGAAGCGGCAATCATTGCCCTAAAGTAGAATGTTTTTCCTATTGTGAGTTTGCCCTTGTTGCCGATAATGTGGTGGAACGGAAAAAATTCTCGGGATTTGTCATTTTTTCTTTGATTTTTTCCGAATAGTGACGTAAACTCCCCTACAACGGTGGCATAGCTTACTGAAAGAGTAATAATATGTCGATTCAGGATATCCATTCAGGTTTACAGCACGGAGGTTCCCATGAAGAAATACGTAATTGTCCTGGCAGCGCTGGTCATTGCAGCAGGGCCTTTGTTCGCCATGGACATCGGTGTCGACTTTACCAGAAACATGACTCCCTCTGCAGGCGCGAACCCAGACAGCTATGGCGCCTTTTTCAGGTATTTTGGCGATAATTACCTCGGGCTGGAACTCAATGTTTCGACGCCGAGCACCAAGAGCCCGGGAGGCACTGTCTTCGAGAATTTCCAGTATCTCGTCACGAATCTTGGAAGTATTGAGGAGGTCAATGTTTTTCCTTATGTGCTTTTTAACTATCAGGTGAAACCGGCTGTCTTCTATGCCGGCATAGCGCCGACCATCAGTTTTAGCAAGCCTTGGCCGACTTTCGCCGCATCCTTTACGAACTTCGATGCAAAAGCGGGCATTCAACTCAACTTCCTCTTTCTTGGCGCCTATGCAGAAGCTGGTACGAAGCTCACCTTCAAGCCTTTCACGGCTTTTCAAGACTATCATGTCAACCTGGGGGCGGCCGTCCGCTTCTAGTTCGTCCTGATAGTACTCCGATAGTCCCTTGATGGTACTTTGATGGTATTGTCATTTTTTCTTCGATCCGATACTTTTTCTCCATGCTTCTACTGGATTCGAGCGACCAGAACCTGCGGAAAGCAGGTTCTGCGATCGCCGAGGGCAAGATCGTCGTCATCCCTACCGAGACAGTCTATGGTCTTGGCGCCGATGCCTTCAATCCTGATGCCGTAGTCAGGGTTTTCGAGGCAAAAAACCGCCCGACCTTTGATCCCCTCATTGTCCATATTGCTTCGGCAGATGCCATGGAGACCGTGGCGCGAACGATTCCCCGAAAGGCCAGGCTGCTTGCGGAAGCCCTCTGGCCGGGACCGCTCACCCTGGTGATGCCAAAGAGGGGGGAAATTCCCGATATTGTCACCGCCGGTCTCGATACGGTGGGAGTACGCTGTCCCGCTCACCCTGTTGCGAGAAAAATAATCGAGTATTCCGGAACTGCCGTGGCGGCGCCAAGTGCCAATCCATTCGGCTATATTTCCCCGACGACCGCGGTCCATGTTGTCCGTCAGCTGGGAGACCGCGTTGACATGATCGTCGATGGCGGGCCCTGTACTGTTGGCGTGGAATCGACAGTCATCGACATGACTCATGAAACACCTATCGTCCTCCGCCCGGGCGGAATGCCGCTGGAGCGCATCCAGGAGCTTGTCGGCGACTTGGCTTTCCCGGAGAAAAATCTGAAGGCGTTCGCAAGCCCTGGCCAGCTGAAAAGCCATTATGCCCCTCACGCGAATCTGCTGCTGTTTAGCCAAGGGGCATTGTCGGGCATCGACGCGGCAACCGTGCCGCCCAATTCGGCGGCCATAGCCTTCGATGCGGAAGGAGCTCGGCTCCTGCAGCAGAAGGGCTGCTTTGCCTGGGTCTATGTCCTTTCGGGAAAAGGCGACATGAGGGAGGCTGCAGCGAGGCTTTTCGCCATCATGCATACGGCTGACGAAAGCGGATTCCAGGCTCTTTTCGCGGAACGCGTGCCTGAAACAGGGCTGGGCAGGGCGATAAACGACAGGCTGTACCGCGCCTCGAAGAAAAGCTGATTCATTCCGCGCCGGCCTGCGGCGCAGCGGGCGCAGGCATTGTTGTATCGGTTGTTGTGATTGGCGTCGTTGGCTGAGTCTCCGGCTTTGTGAGAGGAATTCCATATACCAGGTAATCGAGAAGGGCCTCCGGCTCGATCGAATAATGGATCTTGCCATAAGCCAGTGTCGCCTGGATTATATTCTTGCCATACTGCCGCGTCTGTGCAATGTGAAGCGCTTCTAGAAGAATGTCGTCGGGCAGCTCGCCCGATTCCGTATCCCAGGCTTTCATCCTGCTTGGCCCCGCATTGTAGGCAAACATGGCCCGCATGGGCTTTCCCCCAAAGCGGGCAAGCATGTAGCCATAATAGGTAAACCCGATCTGCAGATTGTCGTCTGGATTTGTAAGGGAATAGTTGGTCATTTTCAGGCCGGAAGCTGTTTCCGCGGCTGTTGCCGGCATCAGCTGGGTCAAACCCACGGCGCCGGAATAGGATACTGCCTCGGGATTGAACACACTCTCCGAGCGAATGATGCCGTATGCCAGCGCCTCGGGGATGCCTTGCTGGGAGGCATTCTTCGCCACCGCCTCATTCCATGCCTTGGGGTATACGATACCATAGAGTTCCGGGTATCGGTCTTCAGCTCCGCGCGAGAGCGCATCTCTGGCGAGGCGCAGCGCGGGGTAGTACTGGCCTTTATTTTCCAGCGTTGCCGCTAAATTGGCTATCGTGTATTTGTCGATCGAGCCGAGGTAGGTCAAGGCTGTCTTGCTGGCAAGGTCATCAAGGTCGAATGTCAGGTAGTCCTGCACGAGCGACATTTCGGCCGGCAGGATCACTGCTTTATTGTTCCCGGCATCTGTCGTTGCTGCGGCATCGCTGTTGCCATTGCCACCACCATTATCATCAGCATTACCATTTCCAGGCTTCGGCGACAGGTCAGGCATGGACTCGAGAAAAGGCGGCATCTTTCCGAGGCGCCAGGAAGCCATCGTCCTGTAATACTCCTCGGTATAAGGCGCCTCGAGCATTTCCTGGAAAAATCCCGAGGCTACAGACTTCCGTGCATCCTTATCCTGATCTCTCCCTGCCAGTCCTTCCTCGAGGAGCCGGCCGCTGATGTAGAGCAGCTTCGTCCTCAAGCCAGACGAGGTTTTTTCGCCGATCAGGGTAAGCAGTGACTGCACATCGTCCCAGGTTTTCTCTTTCAATATCCTTCTGATATAGGCTTCGAGTATGTCGTCGAAATAGGCAGCATCTTTCCAGTGCAGCGAAGCCTCGGTCAGGGCTGCAATCTCGAGCGACCGATGCGCTTCCACGAGTGGTGCCGTAGCCGGGTCGGTTGTGGCAGGCTCATCCTCAGCTTCGCCTGAAAAATCATCGTAAGAATTGGCTTCGATCTGTCGCATTGTGATATCCAGCCAATACCAAAGCGCTCCATCCGCATCGGCGCTGCTTGGCGCAACATCCGAAAGCTCGAGGAATATGATCCCGGCCTCGTTGCTCTTTTCCGAGGCCAAAAGAAGCCGTGCGACATAATAAGCCGCCACCCAGAGGCGCTGTTCGGGCTTGCCTTCCGAAGGCGTCATGGTTGTCTTGATGGCATCCTGAAGCGCGCCGATATCCACAGTACCCCGCCCGGCACCCTGTACTTGCCCGGAAGACGAATCAGGCTGCGCTGGCCCGGCGATAAAATAACCTGCAAAGAAATGAAGCCCATCCTCAAACTGCCCTGCGTTCAGGAAAGCCTTCCCTGTTTCCGATATGAAGACTCTCGGTATGGGCCCGGCACGCAGGGAATCGGCCAGATTCCAGGCATGCCCGATGGCCTCGTCGTATTTTTTCTGCGCAAAATCGGCACGCAGGAGAGCCTGTTCAGCAATGTCTGGGGAAAGACCAGGCGATTCGGCATAGAGCCTGAGCGATTTCGCGTTCCATGAATCGATGCTGGCAAGGTTCAGCAGGGGGGCAGCCGTTGTCGTCCATGTAAAATCGTTGAGCGAAGCTCGGGAAGAGTACTCCAGCCAATTCAGTTCACTGGCATTCTTCTTTGCGGCTTGCGGCAGCACCTTCCTGATTTCGGCCACGAGTGCCAGGCCCGATTTGAAGTCGCCTAGACTTGAGGTGACATCGAGCAGTCTCCTGTAGATTTCCCAGTCAGGACCGAAGTCCGCGAGCCACTGCTGGAGAATATCGCGTCCCAACTCAAGCCGATTTTGCTGGATATAGAGTTCTGCAAGCGATTTGCCAGCCTCGGCTGCGCTTTCTTTCTCACCAAACTGGAAGGCGAGGCCATACATGAATTCCATCAGACTGATCGAATCCGCAGAATCGAGCTGCCTTTCCAGGGCAAGGCCCTGTCCCAGCTCGATCTTTTTGCCTTCGAAGTACCATCCTCCTGCGCCCAATCCTTCAGAAACGATGGGCAGGTCCATCGGGCCGGCTTCCTGTTCCTGGGCGGCAAGCAGTGTCGTCCCAGACAGCATGAGAAGAATCGCGACAAAAGCGAAGCGCGGCAAGGCTATTCGATGCATCGGTCGCCTGCCTTATTTCCTGGCCAGCGCAACGAGCGATCGCGCATGATTGTCATAAGGCCTGCCGTCGAAGCCGCCCAAAATCGATACTTCACTGAAGCCAGCCAATTTGAGCGCCTGGATCATCTCGGTTCCGGCATAGAGTCGAAGGATGAAGGAATAGTCCACACATTGAGTTCCATCGCGCAGAATCCAGCGATTTTTCATCCCTTCCCAGGGCCCGACGACGCGGTATTCGGTGGTCACATCCCATCCCGCCCGCGTGAATTCCTCACACTCGACGAAATCGCGGACGGCAATTTCTTTCCCTATCGTTTCAAGGATGAGACAGCCGCCTGGAGCGAGGTTGTGTGCGCAAAGCGAGAGCATTTCGATATCCATTTCCTTGGTCGAAAAATAGCCAAAACTCGTGAACAGGTTCATGCAGAGGTCGAAATGACCGGGACGGGAAAACTCCCTTGCGTCCGCCCTGATGAAATCCGCTTTGACGGACATCGCATTGGCGGTCTCTTTTGCGGCATCGAGGTAGGACTTCGTGATGTCGATGCCTGTGACCTCGTAACCACGCAACGCCATGTCTAGGCTATGTCGTCCGACGCCGCAGCACAGGTCGAGCACTTTTGCACCAGACTTGATCCCCGTCAGGCGAACAATGCCATCGATGACCTCTGGCACTTCGGCCCAGGCCCCTTCATCGAACATGAGCGGCGCATAGGTGAGCCAGAAATCCTCATTTTTGAACCATTCGGATTCATTCAAAGTGCTTTGTGCTCCATTACGAGCCCCATGACATAGGAAACAAGTTCCATATCCATTTCACCGGCTCCCGCAGAGATGATGCCAGGAAGCTCCCGCCACTCAGCCTCTCTGAGTGGCGTCCCGTCGTAGTCCTGGGCAAATATTGTCCCGAGCGTGGCAAGCCACTCGGTGGCGGCCCCGGGATCGGCCTGGTATTTCCTGCTGAACAGCTCGCGCAGAAGGCCTTTCGCGCTTTCGGGAAGTGAGGAGAAGTTGTCATCGACACAGTGTCCGGGCGCTGCATTCTTGCCGCCCAGTGAGCGAAGGATGTCGCTTCTTGTCTTTTCTGAAGGTCTCATGTAGTAAGTATATCGGAAAAAAAGGCTTAAAGGTTGAATGCGGCCAACATTGTGATGAAATCATAGAGAGCATGGCCAAGCGCCAGCGCGTGCAGGCTTTTTCCATTTTTCCTGAAAAGCGAGAAAGCGAGGCCAAGCAACGCGGCCACGAACATCCCTCCCAGACCCTGTGCACCATGGGAAAGGCCGAAAAGCAAGGCGCCTGCTCCCATAGCCCAATAGGGGGGAAGCCCTATATTGCGGAACGATTCTTCAGCGAAGCACCTGAAAAACAACTCTTCCGAATAGCCGACAGTAAAACTCAAGCAGGCAAGCTCAAGAAAAACCTGCGGAGTCACCCGCTTGCCGCTCATCTCAAGCATCAGGGGATTTGTGAAATGGAAGAGCATCATGATGAGAGAGCTCAGCAGGACAAGTCCAAAGGCCACTCCCGCTATGATGAGCCCATCCAGCATGTCCTTTGCCTCGGGGAAAAGCCTGGATCGTTGTGCGCCCGGGTCCTTTGGAAAAAGGGAGCGGTATGATGGCACTGAGGAAAAGCTGAAATAGTGGCCCAAAACCAAGATCATGAGAATTCTTAAGCTGTTCTTGCCTATGGATACAAGGAGCCATTGGCTGGAAAAGGCCGAAAAGGGGTTCAATGGGACGAATAGATCGGCCCATGTCACCATATAAGCGGCGACGAGCAGAAGGAGCGAAGGGAAACCATGGAGTTTGCACTGTTTCATGATCGCAGAGACCAGTCTATACCATATTGACGGGCATTTGAACCATCTCTGGGCTGCCATTGAATCACCCGGGAGGATAATTGGCGTGTTCTTGGCGATGAAGAGCCAAAATGCCTGTAGGGGAGTACTCCGCTTCCAGCTTTCGCAGTTGGCTCCGCTGATATGGATTGCCCTAGGGGCGATCATTTCGTTCTATGGATTTCCGAAGCATCGCGAGTCGATGACAGCCTGTGCAATCATCCTTTCTGGCGCAGCGATTGCCGGCCTGCCTTTTTGCGGCCCCATCGCGCCTGGATTCATGGTGTCGCGGGGCTGGTGCGGGACAGAAGACGGCAAGGGACCGGACGCTGAGTCATATTGCAGGGCCAGCATCATGCAGGCGCTTCTGTTTCTTTCAATAGGTATCATGGAAGGTGTGTCCGGCTGCATCCTGGAAAAGGCAAACGATGCGCCGGGCGAATTGGCCAGATTCCAGCTGCTCAGCTGTTCTGGTACTGTCCTTTCCGACTCCCAGAAGACAAAAAATGGCAATACGCTTCTGGTGCTGAGGCTGGAGAGCATGGAAATCAAGGGTATAGGCTTCAAGGCAAAGGTCGGATGGCCGCGGGCGTATCCTGATCTGAAGCTGGTGACGGATTCCTCCGCCAACATGCCTGCCGGGCAGTCATTGGAAGTCTCACGGCTTTCGGTCATCGACACGGAAAAGGCCTTGTATTACGCGCCAGGAAATGCTGTCCTGAGTGGTGTGGAGGCGCCATTCCTTGCCCGATGCCGATGGGCCTGCAAGAATGCCTTCCGCGCACAGATAGCCAAAGTGTCGGGGGATTCTTTTCCCTTGGCGGAGGCCCTGCTGATCGGCATCAGGGACGATCTGGACGCGGAGATAAACACACTGTTCCGGGATGCAGGCTGTTCCCATATATTGTCATTGTCAGGGCAGCATCTATCGATTCTCTGCATGCTGGTTTCCCTTGCTGCAGGAAAAATCATCAGGAACAAGTCGCTGCTGGACTGGGTTTCCTTTGGCTTTGCGATCGCCTTTACCTGGATGGTTGGCGGCAGTCCTCCTCTGCTGCGATCGATTTTCATGATGGGGTTCGGGCTCCTGTTCAAGGCAATGGATCGCCCGCAGAGCAGCCCCGCAATCCTTTCAGCCTGCTTCTGCCTCTCGCTCGCCCTCGATCCGGATTCGGCCAGGAGCCTGTCCTTTCTGCTTTCCTATGCAGCCATGGCCGGGCTGATGATTCTTTCTCCTCGCTGGCGGTCGGTCTTGCAGGGGTTGCCTGATTTCCTCGCACAGCCCCTTGCGGCGTCGCTGGCTGCGTTGTGCGCTACAGCATTGATCTCGCTCGATGCATTCGGAACCGTCACGATGGGCGGCATAGTGTCATCGACACTTTCGGGACCGCTCATCCTGCTTTTCATGTGGTCGCTGCTCGGCTCCTGCGTTTTGATCATTTTTTTGCCTTTCCTTGAAGGGCTGCTTTCGGCCTGGCATGAGCTTGTGCATTCTGCCATCATGCTGATCATGAAGATTGGTGCAGCCTTGCCGAGGCTGGAGGCCGAATCGGCAGGGGAAAAAACGGTTGCAGGTGTGGCGATTGTCGCGGTAAGCCTTTTTGTGTATTCTTTTCCCTATCTTGAACAGATGCATTTCAATGCCGCGAGCAAGCGGCAGCGATCCACGGGAATCCAATGAAGACGCCTTCACCGATAGCGTACGATAGTCCAGCCAAAATCAGGCAATTCCTCGAAAGCGAAAACCTGGCGATGTCCAAGCGTTTCGGGCAGAATTTCCTGATCGACCGGAATGTGCGTGAGCGCCTTTATCGCTCCCTCGATCTGGACAACAGTGCCCTGATCTGGGAAATCGGACCAGGCCTGGGCTCCATGACCGAAATTCTCCTAGAGAAAGGGAACCGGGTAACCGCTTTCGAAATCGATTACGGATTTGTCCGTATCCTGCGCGGCATTTATGCGGGAAGTCAGGATTTCGAGCTGGTGGAAGGTGATTTCCTCAAGACGTGGAATGCTTATGCGGTTTCCAAAAGCGGGACAGCGGAGATCCGGAAGGCGATGCCCGACAGAATATTCGGCAACTTGCCGTATAGTGCCGCGCTAGCCATAATCGCCGACCTGCTCGAGAACGATTTTGTACCTGCGAAAATGCTTTTCACGGTGCAGAAAGAAGCTGCCCAAAGGATAGCGGCCAAGCCTGGCAGCAAGGATTATTCGGCTTTTTCGGTGCTGTGTTCGTCGGTCTGCTCGATACAGGTGCTCTATGATATCGGTGCATCGGCGTTTTGGCCGCAGCCAAGGGTGACAAGCAGCGTCGTATCGCTGGCGCCGCGCGCCGACCCCGTCGCCAGCCGCGACCGAAAAGGCTTTTCACGCTTCGTGCGCAGCGCCTTCGCTTCGCGGCGC